>CAJJOX010000007.1 GCA_905193485.1 uncultured Porphyromonadaceae bacterium
GGGGCGGGGGGTGGGGCGGCCGCATCGATTTCGACAATGTCAAGTCGATATCGACCGAGGCGCGGCAGAAGCTGAAAAAAATCAACCCTGAAACCATCGCACAGGCCTCCCGTATCCCCGGCATTTCTCCCAGCGACATCAATATTCTTTTGCTTCTGCTCGGTAGATAGCGGTTGTGATTGTTTCACGTGGAACATAGATAATCTGAAAAATATCAAAAACTTATAACGATTGACAATGGAATACATCAAATCAAAAATTCGCGACGTGATGGATTTCCCCAAGAAGGGAATTGTTTTTAAAGATCTCACTACGGTGTTCAAGGATCCGCGTGCATTGCACATTATCGGATGGGATCTGTCGCAGCTTTACCGCGACAAAGGGATAACCAAAGTGGTGGGTATCGAAAGCCGCGGCTTTATCGGTGGCTCGATTCTCGCTTTTGAGCTTGGCGCAGGTTTCGTGCCTGCACGTAAGCCGGGCAAACTGCCGGCTGATACGGTCAGCTGCTCCTACGACAAGGAATATGGCAAGGACACCATTGAGATTCACCGTGACGCAATCACGCCCGACGACATCGTGGTTATTCATGACGATGTGCTTGCAACCGGCGGCACCATGGCTGCTGTCTACAATCTGGTGAAGAGCATGAATCCCCGGAAGATCTATGTCAATTTCATTATCGAACTTGCGGGACTGAACGGACGTGCCGTGCTTCCCGCCGACGCCGAGGTGACATCTCTGATCAAATATTGACAGCGCCCCGGTTTATTGACTGCCGCCCGTCTGTTTTTAATTAAATGGTGTTTCCGGCGTCACCGCCCCATACGGATTATCGCAAATGGCCAAGCATAAAAAGTCATCTCAGCTGACTGAAAAGATCAGCATTTTGCCGTCAACGCCCGGAGTCTATATGTACTTCGACGATGCCGGCACGGTGATTTATGTGGGCAAGGCAAAAAATCTTAAGCGGCGCGTTTCGTCTTATTTCAACCGCACTCACGACTCGGTGCGCACCAATTTGCTCGTGCGTGCGATCGCTGACATGAAATATATCGTCGTGCCGACGGAACAGGATGCTCTGAATCTCGAAAATTCGATGATCAAAGAGTATCAGCCACGCTATAATGTGCTGCTTAAAGATGATAAATCCTATCCCTGGATTGTCGTCACAAAAGAGCATTTTCCGAGAGTTTTCATGACGCGGACACAGATCCGCGACGGCTCGAAATATTTCGGGCCATACACCGATACCGCCTCCGCACGCGCCGTGCTCGATCTTATCCGGAGCATCTATCCGCTGCGTTCGTGCCGCCACGCCATTACGCCTGATTATATCCGCAACGGGAAGGGACGGCTCTGCCTCGATTACCACCTGAAACGGTGTCTCGGACCATGTGTAGGCAAGGTGAGTGAAGAAGAATATGCACACAACATCGAGCGCATAAAGCAGATTTTGCGTGGCGATCTTGCGGAACTGCTCGACCATTTGCGTGGCGAGATGGATGCCCTTTCCACGGAATTGCGCTTCGAGGAAGCACAGCATGTGAAAGAAATCTACGATAAGGTGATGCGCTACACCGCCAAGAGCGTCATCGTGAGCCAGACGGTCGACGATGTGGATGTATTCGGTGTCGATGACGACGGCGCCCGCGACGTCTACATCAATTATATGCACGTCAGGCGTGGCGCGGTGGTGCGAAGCGTCACACTCGAATACAAGCGGAGCATGGATGAAACCGTGCCGCAGTTGCTCAGCTATGCCATAAACGAGATTGTGACATCGATGGGCGTGGAGCTTAAAGAGGTGGTGGTGCAGGAACAGCCCGAAGTCGGGCTGGACGGTGTGACCTTTACCGTGCCGCAGCGTGGCGACAAAGCCAAGCTGCTCGAAGTGTCACAGCGCAATGCGCGGCAACACCGCATCGACGCGCTTAAACACCTCGAACGCCACAATCCCGAACAGCGCACGCAGAAACTGCTTGAACGTATGCAGGCCGATTTTCGGCTCAATGTGTTGCCCAGACATATCGAATGCTTCGACAATTCAAACATACAAGGATCGAATCCCGTGGCTTCGTGTGTGGTGTTTCGCGACGGCAAGCCAAGCAAAAAAGACTATCGTCATTTCAATATCAAGACCGTGGTCGGCCCCGACGACTTTGCTTCCATGAAAGAGGTGCTCACCCGCCGTTATACCCGCCTCCGCGACGAAGGAGAAGAGTTGCCGCAGCTGGTGGTGGTGGATGGCGGAAAAGGTCAGCTGAGCGCCGCTGTTGAGGCTCTTGATGCAATGGGGCTGCGAGGCGTGATCGCCGTGGCCGGTATTGCAAAGCGTCTTGAGGAGATATATTTTCCCGGCGACAGCATCCCGCTATATATCGATAAAAATTCCGAAACGCTCCGGGTGGTGCAGCACATGCGCGATGAAGCGCACCGCTTCGGCATAACCCATCACCGAAACCGGCGATCCAAGTCGCAGACCGTGTCGATGCTCGATTCCGTTCCCGGTATCGGCCCCAAGACGCGCGATGCTCTGATAACCCATTTCCGCAGTCTGCGGCGTGTGCGGGAGGCCGATCTCGACGCTATCGCCGGCGTGATCGGTCCGTCGAAGGCGTCGATAGTCTATAACGCGCTTCACGGCGACGATTCGACCGAAGCATAGGCCGAGGCGCCCTTCAATATTGCGAATTATGAATATAAACAATTAAAAATCAATAAAATACAAATGAAAAGAATGCAAATCCGGTTTATTGCAGTTGCGACACTTCTCGGCGCAACATCTTTCATGTCGTCAGCACAATTTAATCTCGGTCGTGCTATCCAGGGAGTGACAAAGACCACAAAGGCTCTGACACTAAGTGACAAAGACCTTGCGGCATACGTATCGCAGGCTGTGGCCGAGATGGACCGCACCAACAAGGTGCTTCCGGAGGAGAGCCCTTACACCCAGCGTCTTGAACGGCTCACCAGCGGAATTAAGGAAGCTGATGGAATTCCGTTGAATTTCAAAGTGTATCAAACCGACGAAGTGAACGCTTTCGCTTGTCCTGACGGCAGCGTGCGCGTCTACACCGGCATTATGGATCTTCTCGACGATAACGAACTGCTTGGGGTGATCGGCCATGAGATCGGTCATGTGATGAAACATCACTCGCGCAAAGCGATAAAAGACGAATTGCTGAGGGGTGCGCTTGCCGACGCTCTCGCATCGGCCGACGGCCGTATCGCGCAGCTCACCGATTCGCAGCTCGGAGCTCTGGGAATGGCGTTGGGTAACGCCAGATTTTCGCGGAAGCAGGAAGCCGAAGCTGACAATTGCGGTTATGATTTTCTTGTCGATAACGGTCGCAATCCATGGGGAATGGTGATGGCTTTTGAAAAAATGCAACAGCTTGAAAGTAAAGGCACATCCGCTTCACAAACCTATATTCAGAAGATGTTTTCCGACCATCCCGACACAGCCGACCGCATCAAAAAAATGACTAAGCGCTGTGAGAAAGACGGTTACGTGCGTCCGTGAATTCAGGCAACAGTCACGCGTCATTCCTTCTGTGATTCCTGAAGTCTGCTGCATGCGGGACAGAGTCCCTTGACGAGCAGTTCGGCGCTTTCGGCTGAGAATCCTTCGGGCAGACTTACTGGAGGAACGGGCGTCTTTTCAAAGCAGAAAGTGCGTCGGCATCCCGTGCAATAGAAGTGAATATGACGGTCAGACGGCGTGCAATGGCCGTTTCCGTGACACAATTCGTAGTGCTGCATGCCGTCACCGCTCTCGATCACGTGGACGAGCCCCTTAGCTGCAAAAAGCGAAAGCACGCGGAAAATGCTCGATCTGTCGAGCGTTGGCAGCAGTGACTCGAATTCGGTCACCGAAACCGGACATGTGGTTTGCATTAAGGCACGGAGCACCAGCATGCGGTTTGGGGTGGGGCGGACTCCATGAGCGTCCAGCATCTCGGTTTCACGATTGATTGACGCTTGTTGATGTTGTCGAGGATTTGCTGACTGTGGTTTCATTGTCGGGTGTTGAAATGATGAAACATGATGCGCATTGAATTTGCCACGGCTAACAATGCCACGCCTACATCGGCAAACACCGCGGCCCATAGTGAAGCAAATCCCAATGCTCCAAGTGTCAGAACAAGTATCTTGATGCCGATGGCGCCAATGATGTTCTGCATCACAATCATCCGGGTGTAACGGCCGATTTTAATGGCTGTGGCTACACTTGACGGCCTGTCGTTCCGGATTACGACATCCGCGCTTTCGACGGCGGCATCGGATCCCGCCGCACCCATGGCTATGCCCACGGTGCTTGCAGCCAATACGGGTGCGTCGTTGAATCCATCGCCGACAAACGCCGTATGGTGTCCGCCCGATGCATCGCGCCGCTCGATCCATTGCGCTTTGTCGGCAGGCATCATGCCTCCGCATGCGATGTCGATTCCGAGCCGGCGGCCGGTTTCAGCCGTGATTTCCGGTTTATCGCCCGACAGGATCGAGATCTCGTCAATGCCGAGGCTCCTTAGTTCGCTGACGGCCTGTACGGCGTCGGTTTTCAATGTGTCGCAAAGGAATATGGCTCCGACATACTGTCCGTCGACGGCACAAGCTACCAGCGTATGCGCGACATTGTCGAGGCGCTGCGGATAGGCTATGCCGTTTTTTGCAAGCAGGCGGAGATTGCCGGCTATGACACGACGGCCGTCGACTGTAGCTTCGGCGCCGAGTCCGGGATATTCATGCATTCCGGTCGCAGTCATTACGGACACATCGCGAGCGCCGGCATATTCCGCCACCGCCACTGCCACGGGATGCGTGCTGCCGCTTTCTACAGCCGCAGTCAGGGCAAGGAGCTTCATGCTGTCTACACCGTCGGCGGCATCGATTTCTCGCACATGGAAACGTCCGGTGGTCATCGTGCCGGTCTTGTCAAAAGCCACAGTGTCGACGCGCGTGATCGCGTCGAGAAAGTTGCCGCCCTTGAACAATATGCCGACGCGGGATGCCACCCCTATGCCGGCGTAGTAGCCCAGAGGAATGCTTATGACCAGAGCGCACGGGCAGGATATGACCAGAAACACCAGCGCACGGTAGATCCATTCGTGTAGCGAGAAGCTGAACGATGTGTCGCAAAGACTCACGATCCAGGGCACGGTCACGAGTGCCGCGGCAAGTCCGATGACCACCGGAGTGTAGATGCGGGCGAAACGTCTGATGAACTGTTCGGCGGGTGCTTTGCGCAAAGAGGCGTCATGCACCATCGCGAGTATGCGTGCCAGAGAGCTGTCGCAAAACGGACGAGTCACACGTATGCGCACCCGGCTGCCTGCCGAGATCATGCCTGCCGACACTTCATCGCCGGCGCAGATGTCGCGTGGAGCGCTTTCGCCGGTCAGTGCGGCTGTATTGAACGCCGCATCGCTGTCGAGCAGGACGCCGTCAAGCGGTACGCGGCCTCCCGGAGCGACCTCTATGATTTCGCCCGGAATCACGGTCTTCGGGTCGGTTATAACGGCCTTCCCATCACGAATCACCGTCGCCTTTCCGTCATTTATTCCGGCCAGACCCGCGATATCGCGGGTGGCCCGGTCCACGGCGCCATCCTGAAGGCGCTCTCCAATGCTGTAGAAAAGCATCACGCCGACAGCCTCGGAATATTCGCCGATGCAGAAAGCCCCTATGCATGCAATTGTCATGAGCGAGAATTCATTGAAAACATCGCCATGACGCATTTCATCAAAGGCCTCGCCAATGACCGGAGTCCCGACCGGCAGGAAAGCCACGACGTACCATGCCAGTGCCGCCGGCGAACCGGCCGTCCACCATGCGGGATCGGCGTTGTCCAGAATAATGCCTGTCACAAGCATGACGAATGATAAAGCCGGCAACGCGTAGTGACGCAGTGCTGACCGGTGTTGAGAAGAATGGCCGTGAGTGTGACCGTGGGAGTGTGAATGGCTCATAAACGTCCTTGTCTTATGTTTGCGGGACAAAGTTACGACTAAAAAACTGCAATCAGGTTGCAAATTTGACTACACGGTTTTTCCGATGTCAAAACCAAACCGGGGTATCCGGGCGTTGTATAGATCGGATCCCAATAATCGCGATATGAATTTACACGAATCCCTCAAAGCTGTTTTTGGCAGCGACCGTCTGCTTGACGGCGATCTGTGGCGCGAGATTTATGCGCGCGACGCCTCATATTATAGCATCAGGCCACAGGCTGTCGTGAGGCCGCGGACCGTGGATGAAATCCGCAGGCTTCTTGGTGTGGCACGCCGCTACGGGGCAGGGGTGACCTTCCGCACAGGTGGAACATCTCTTTCAGGCCAGACCGTGGGCAGCGGCATCATCTGCGAACTGCGCACATCGTGGGACAGGCATGAGGTGCGGTCCGACGGCCGGAGCGTGTGGTTCGAGCCGGGCGTCACGGCCGACCGGATCAATGCGTTCCTGCACCCGTATCACACGCACATAGGCCCCGATCCGGCAAGCTCGTCGGCTGCAATGATGGGCGGCATACTCTCCAATAACTCCAGCGGCATGGAGGCAGGCGTGGAGCACAACTCCTATCACACATTGCGCTCAATCGAGTTTATGCTCGCCAACGGACACACCTACAACAGCGGAGTGACCGCCGACCGCCGCCGTTTCGAAACGGAAGAGCCGGATCTGTGCCGCGGCCTTATGGAGATCAGACACAAGATCATGAATGACGACGCCATGAGGGAAAAGATCGTCAGGAAATACCGCATAAAGAATGTGACAGGCTATGCCATGAACTCGTTTGTCGACTTCGACAATCCCATGGATATATTCGCCCACGTGCTTATAGGGAGCGAAGGGACGCTTGCCTACATCATTTCGGGGGAATTGTCCACTCTGCCGCTTTACGACGTCTACAGCAGCTCTCTGCTCTATTTCCCGGATGTGACGTCGGCCGCCGCGGCCGCCGCTCCATTAGGAGAGAAAGGTGCGTTGGCCGTTGAGATGATGGACTATGCCTCGCTTGTGAGCTATATGGGAAAGAGTCCCGACATGCCTGCCGGCACGACGGCCATGCTTGTGGATTTCGGTGCCGGTTCGCCCGAAGAGATGGCTCACCTCACATCCTCGCTCACGCCTGAGTTCAAGAAACTCGCCTCCCTGAGCAGAATGGAACCGTTCACAACCACCGTGGTCGAGCGTGCGGCTCTCTGGAAGATGCGCGACGGCATATTTCCCTGCGTGGCAGGCGCCCGGGCGCCCGGCGCTACCGTCATACTCGAGGATATCGCCGCTCCGGTGAGCGAGCTCGACCGGCTTGTTGACGGAGTCCAGTCACTATTCAAAAAATATGGCTATGACGGCGCTATTTTCGGCCATGCACGCGCCGGAAACATACATCCGATGCTCACCTCCACAATGAATGATGAGCGCGACACATCCCGATTCCGCAATTTTATGGACGATATGGTCACACATGTGCTGTCGCTTGACGGATCGCTGAAAGGCGAGCACGGGACAGGCCGTGCCATCGCTCCGTTCGTAGCCCGCGAATGGGGCGACGATATCTATGCGTTGATGAAGCGGCTTAAGCGACTCGCCGATCCCGACAATTTGCTTAACCCGGGAGTGATCATCAATTCCGATCCGGAATGTTTCATGGGTCCGATGAAAGAGATGACATTGTTCGGCCGGTCGATCGGTTACGATCATGCCGACAAATGCATGGAATGCGGCTATTGCGAACATGTGTGTCCGTCACGCGACGTGACGCTGACGCCACGTCAGCGACTTCAGGCATTGCGGGTGATAACCCGGACCGGCAGCGCCGATCTTCGCAGGCAATACCGCTATATAGGCGAGCAGACATGTTGTTCCGACGGATCGTGTGAAAGGCCTTGTCCGATGCGGATTTCCACTGCAGAGGTCACAGACCGGTTGCGCGCCCGCGGCAATCCGAAGCTGATGGAGAAGATGCTCGATGCCAGCGCCGGACATTACGGAGTGGTGGAGAGCGCGATACGCGGCGTGCTCCGCACCGCCGTGGTGACCGGCAAGATCGTTTCGCCCTATCCATTGATATGGGCGACAGATCTGATGCATCGTCTGTGCAGCCAGGTTCCGCACTGGTCGAGATATTTTCCGTTTCCGGCCAAGATACACTGGCGGGAGGATCTGGAGCCCGACTATCTCTATTTTCCCGCATGTGTCACGAGAATCTTCGGCGGCTCGACTCTTGGCAAAGACGATATGATCACAGTGGTGATGCGCATCGGATCGCGTGCCGGCCTGCGCATGTCGTTGCCCAAGGAGATGCACGGCCTCTGCTGTTCACAGATATGGCAACACAAAGGCGATCCCGAGGGGCAGGCCACGGTCGCCAACAAGACTGTCGAAGCGTTCTGGCGTCTGAGTGGCGGGGGGCGTGTGCCGATAGTCTGTGATACCACTTCGTGCACACACACGTTGCTCCGACTATCTGACTCTGAGCTTACGGAAGAAAATGCGCAACGCTATAAATCGTTGAAAATCATCGATATCACCGCATGGCTGTCGGAAGTGGCGATGCCACGTCTTGCCGTCGTCAGCCCCAAGGAGCGCGTATTGCTTCATCCCACATGCGCCGCGCGGTTGTCGGGATTGCAGGAGGCTATGGTGAATGTCGCCCGGCAATGCGCACACGAGGTTGAAGTGCCGGTAAACTGTCAGTGCTGTGGTGCCGCCGGTGACCGCGGATTCATATATCCCGAAGTGGCCCGCAGCGCGACGGCGCCGGAAAGAGCCGAGATCGGCGACAAAGAATATGACGGATATTATTCACTGGCGCGCACATGCGAGATTTCAATGAATAGTACCATCGGCCGTCCCTACGAATCGATAGTCTATCTGGTGGACGAAACGACCGAGGCAAAAAAACGCTAAAAAATTTGGTGATGAAAGGTAAAAGCGCTAAATTTGCAGAGCAAAACAAGCCAAGGGGTATTAGCTCATCTGGCTAGAGCGCGACACTGGCAGTGTCGAGGTGAGCGGTTCGAGTCCGCTATACTCCACAAAGGCAGCGAGTAAGGAATAAAATCCCGGCTCGCTGCCTTTGTTATTCGGAGATTCGGCGGTCAGGCAGGGGCGCCCAACCGGACGGACTGATTGCAAAAAAGATGTCTGAAATATGTGTGATTTGGGTAAAAAGAAACGCTGCGGCGGAATTATGATTCTGTCGCAGCGTTGTCGGTTGTGGGCGAAGATGGATTCGAACCACCGAAGGTAGAAACCAGCAGATTTACAGTCTGCCCCATTTGGCCACTCTGGTATTCGCCCTAAGGATGATGCAAAGATAAGCATTTTTACCGTGATGTGCAAATTGCTGTCGGAATTGGCAACGATTTGCTTCATCGTGAAGGGGTTAATTGTGGCGTGATAGATCTGAAAGACGCGAAACGGCGGAGCTGATGTAGGGGGTGGGGGAGATGTCGGCTGCCGCTTTGCAGGAAGTGAGAGCGAGGCCTGCCGCGGCGGAGTCGGACCGCGCGTATTGATCATAATAGTTGGCAAGATAAAGAAGCGCTTCAAGGGAACGTGGATCAAGCTGGACGATCTTGCGGTAGGTGTCGATAGCCTGAGCCGTGTCGCCTTTCAGCAGCAGACCTTGTGCGAGAGTGTAGAGCAGCGGAAGGCTTTCGGGGTTGCCATCGAGCATCAGCCGGCTGTAGGCAATCATTCCGTCGGGATCGCGTCTGTAGGTGTAGTAGCGCATCAGATAAGAGTCTATGATGCGTGCAAGCCATGGTTCATGCTGGCGTGTGATGAGCAGATAGTTTTCATAAAGAGAAGTCTGTCCGACGGAGAAGCTTGTGCGTTCGACGGACGAGAACAGAGAATCCACGGCGACATGCGCCTTAAGGGCCATATCGGTGAATTGTATCTGCCGCAGGGTATCGGCGGTCATTCCCGCCGACACGATGGCGCGGCCGTAGAATCGTGTGTCGGAAGGACTGCTGTCGAGGAGCACGCCATAGAGGGCGCAAGCGCTGATCCATTCACGATATTGGAAGAATCGGTCGGCGCGGGCTTCCATGCTGTTGTCGGGGGCAGACGTTTTGGCGGCAGCGGGAAAGAACGAGGCCAAAATGACGAGGATGCACGGAAGAAGGGTTGAAAAGTGGGATGGGGTCAGCATTGCAGTCTGATGTTAAGGATTGACTCGACGAGGTATAGTTTGCGGATTTTTGAGCGCGGGATCTCCATGTCGTCATATTCGGGATTGTCGCTGCGAAGCGTGACCAGTGAGCTGTCAGGATTGCGGCGCACATATTTGACGAGCCGGAAATCATCCAGCACTATAACGTATATCTGGCCCCAAAAGATGCAGGAGAGGTCGTTGACGGGACGAATGGCTACGTATGCGCCATCGGCAATGGCGGGAGTCATGCTGTCGCCGAACACGCGCACAATCATGCAGCCGGGACGCATGTCGGGGATGTTTATGGATCCGATGATGCGGTCGGCGGTGAGCTCGCGGCTGAGTTCGCGGGCTCCTGCGGTGACGTCGATATCGTAGACGGGGATGCCTTCATTGGACGGGGTGCATTCCAGGCAGCAGCTGTCGAGCACACGCGGTGAGGAATCGCAGCCTGCGGCGGTTTCTTTGGAGTACGGAACGCCGTTTCCGGTCGCGAGCCATGATTTCGACACGGAAAGATCGGCGGCAATGCGGTTGACGAGGCCGTCGGTGACAGGCAGTTTGCCGTTGAGGTGTTTCGATAGGTTTGCCGGATCGAGTCCTATGCGGCGAGCGAAGGCTGCCTGTGAGATGTGCATGTTGTCGATAAGGAAGCGGATGCGGCGTATGACGGATTGCCGGTCGGTTGAAGTCATGTGGGGTGTGTTTGGAACAGGTTTGTATCGTGTTGCAAAAATAACAATGGAAAACGTGAAAAGCAAGCGGATCGTTGGCAAATGATGTGTCGGAATCACAACGGCTGATCAGGGGGCAGTTTCGCCAGAGTCACTGCATGCCCCTCGACAGGCTCGAAGAAATGTAGCGACAAAGTGCGGCCGCAGATCCGGACGACGGTCGCCTCCGGATCGGGTGGCAGGATGATATCGCTTATGACAAGCTGTGGCATCCCGAGCGCTTTGAATGCGGCTTCCTTGGCAGTCCATGCGCGAAGGATCAGCCGAGGGTCTGAACCGTAGACGTCGAGCTCACAAGGTTTCATGAATCTCGGGGCAAGAACCTTGAGCGAGTCGCGCCACGGTTCGGCATCTATGCCCACCGGACATTTCGGATCAACGGCGAGGAAGGCAATGCGCGGAGAGTGGCTGACGGATATATGGCCGTCAAACCCATGGATCGACGGTGCGCCGGCATCGTCGTGCAGCAGACGCGCACCGTCGCCGAAACGGTGTTTCAGCAAGTGTGCCACCGCATCCTTTTCCGCCTTGCGGTGTGCTCCGCGCGGTGTCATGCCGATATGGCACAAACAGACAGTGGTGCCGTCGACAGACGGGAGGAAGGTTATGTCGGGCGATGAAGTCATGTGTGAGTGTGTCGGATTATTTCAGATTTCCGGCGGCATGGATGAGATCGGCTGCCACGGCATCGATATATGGTTTTACGGAGTCGGGCTTGAGTGGTCTGCCATCGGCGGCCTCAAACTGCATTGTGCCGCTGATGACCCACCGCCGGCCCTGCGAAATGAATTGCACCGGTGTGAGCGTCGGACCGAGCGAAGACAGAATCATGGTGGAATAACCGTCAGGTGAAGCGATCTCGAACTGTGTGGCATAATTGTCGCCGAGGTTCATCATCATACGTTGCATGCGGTTCTCCACTATGCGGCGGCGATCGCCGTCGCTTGACACGGGCGAGAACGTGCAGAACAGGGTGGCGCTGTAAGCGGGATAGACAACGTTAAGCCAACGCGTGCCTGCGGGTGCCGACCCGTTTACGTCGGGACGATAGAGCGAGGCGTTGGCATTGACCTCGAAGAGCACGGGCATATCGGGAGCCGTGACGTAGACAGAATCGTAAATGAACGGACGCGGGTATGCGACGGGACGCGGACAGGCGGGACGTGCCCCGATGTCTGACGCGCAGTCGGTGCGATCGTTGCCTGCGCAAGCCGACAGGATCAATGCGAGGGGTAATAACCGGGAGAAACAGTTGCGGCGACAGCGGTCCATGGGTTTCATTTGCCGGTTGCGGCCGGATGCTGAATGTCGGGCATCACCTTTACGCGTACGGATGTGATGCGGTGGTTGGTTATGTCAAGGATGAGGAAGCGGCAACGGCCATAGACCATAGGCTCTTTTTCTTTCGGGAAGTCGCCCCTTATGGCGAGAAGCATGCCCGCAAGTGTTTCACAATCCTCACAGACATCCTGATAGTCGGCTTCGTCAAGGCCGGTGATCCGGAAGAAATCGCTGAGAATGATTTTTCCGTCAAAGATGTAAGTGTCGTCGGGTAGGCGTTTGAACGTAGCCTCTTCCTGATCGTATTCATCGTTGATGTCGCCGACAATCTCTTCGAGGACATCTTCAAGAGTGACGATGCCCTGTGTGCCGCCGAATTCGTCGACCACAATGGCCATGTGAAGGCGCCGGCTGCGAAAATCCTCAAGGAGATCGTCGATCATCCGCGACTCGGGTACGAAGTAGGGTTTTCGCAGCAGCTTCTGCCATTCGAATGCGGCGTCGGCATTGCCGATATAAGGCAGAAGGTCGCGAGAATAAAGAACCCCCTGGATATTGTCCTGTGTGTCGCGATAGACCGGTATGCGGGAATAGCCGGAATCAAGCACTGTTTTCATCACCTGGTCGAAATTGTCGGTGATATCGATGTCGGTCATGTCGACACGCGGAGTCATGACTTCAGCGGCGGTCGTGTCGCCGAACCGGAGGATGCCTTCGAGCATCTCCTTGTCGTCGGATGCTTTTACATCGGTGATCTCAAGCGCTTTCGAAAGCTCGTCTGTCGTAACGTCGTGTTGCTTTTTCGTGACTACTTTTTTCACGAACCCCGAGCTTCGTACGAGCATGGACGAAAGAGGACGGAATATCCTCATCAAAGTGCCGACGCCTCCGATTGCGAATCGCATCCATCGCATATTGTTGGCGTTGGCTATGAGTTTGGGCAGAATTTCACCGAAAAGGAGGATCAGGAAAGTGAGGATTACCGTCTGCACGATGAAACTCATCACGGGAGGCATGCCGTTGAAAAGCGGTCCGAGTGCGAAGTTGGTGAGCACAACGATGGTGACGTTTACCAGATTGTTGGCAATTAGGATTGTGGCGAGAAGCCTTTCGGGCTGTCGCACCACGTTGAGAATTTTTTGTGATTTGGAATCTTCGTCATCATCGAGTTCGTCGAGTTGCTGCGAATCGATGGAGAAAAATGCAATCTCGCTGCCGGAAACGAATCCTGAAATCATCAGGGCAAGCAAAGCGAGCAAAAGAGCCAGAATCTGGCCGAAATCAAGTCCTGAGGGCACGGCCGCGAATATCGTGGCCAAAGCAGAGAGAGGGTCGGTTGCGGGTAAAGGGTCTATGTCCAAGAGGGTGGGGGAATTCGTTAAACAATACAAACGCAAGAGAGCGTTCGGGACTGCAAAGTTACAAATCTTTTGAAATGAGAGCAATAAAAAAGCGAAAAAAGAGAGGGGATGAAAAATGCGCAGGCCTGGAGGGTTGGATGAAACGGGACGTGAGGGAGGGTGGGGAGTGAATGGGAGCAGGGTGAATCAGGCTGGAGAATGGGAGGGAACGGATTGGGATGAAGGGTAGGGGTGTGCGCGGCATTCGGTTGAGGGATGCGGATTTGTGCGTTGGGGATTTTTTTTGTAGTTTTACGGGCTAATTTAACAGAGAATAAGGAATAAGATTATCAGATATGATTGAACGATTGAAAAAGATTGTCAGCGATTGGCGTCTATGGCGCGTGGTGATCGCGATAGCGGCAATGGCGCTTGTATCCTTTGCCTATTTCTATCCCGATGACGTTGAGGGAAATGTGCTTCAGCAACATGACATGCGTCAGGGTATGGCCAACGGTCAGGAGGCCAAGGCATTTAATGAATCAACCGGAGAGGAAACGCGATGGACCAACTCGCTGCTCGGGGGCATGCCGACGTTTCAGATAGCGCCGAGCTATCCGTCGAATTCGCTATTCGACTGGCTCAACGATGTGCTGACGCTCGGACTTCCGGAGCCGGCCAATCTGCTGTTTTTGATGATGCTCGGATTTTTCATTCTGTTGATGGCGATGAAGATGCGGTGGTATGTAGCGCTGATCGGCGCGGTGGCCTACGGATTGTCGAGCTATTTCGTGATCATCATCAATGCCGGCCATATCTGGAAATTCGTGACGCTGGCCTATATTCCGCCGACTATAGCGGGACTTGTGCTCGCATATCGCGGACGATATCTTGCAGGTGCGGCAGTGGCATCCCTTTTCGGGATGCTTCAGATCGCGGGCAACCATGTGCAGATGACCTACTATTTCCTGTTTGTGGTGGCCGGATTCATGATCGTGTATCTGGTGAACGCCATACGCCGGCATGAGATGTGCCGGTGGTGGCTTGCAACCGGAGCCATTGCCGCAGCCGGCATCCTTGCCTTTACAGCCAATCTGCCCAGCCTCTACAACACATATGAATATTCGAAAGAAACCGTGCGCGGCAGAGCGACTGATCTCGTCACGGAAGGATCGGGAGAGGGCGGCTCCGATCATGCCGCAATGTCGGCATTCAGCTACACGAAGTCCGAAACATTCACACTGTTGATCCCCAATATCAAAGGAGGTGCCACCAATCTCCCGAAGCAAGGTGAGAACCAAAGGCTTACGCTTGGAGATCTCGACTCGTATTCCGACATGGAATTTGACGACGATATGTCGGCGGCCATCCATCGGCAAGTGACGTGTCAGCTGCCGCAATATTTTGCGGGTGCGGAGGGCACGAACGGCCCGGTCTATGTCGGAGCGCTCATCTGTGCGCTCTTCCTCCTCGGGTGTATGATAGTGCGCGGACCGATGAAATGGGCCCTCCTGACACTGACCGTGCTGTCGGTTGTTGTGGCATGGGGATATAATTTTCAGTGGTTCAGCGACTTCATGCTCGACCATATGCCGATGTTCAATAAGTTCCGCGCACCGGAGAGCGCGCTCGTGGTGGCCGAATTCACGATGCCGCTCCTTGCCGCGATGGCTCTTCAGCAGTTGTGCACGACTCCGTCGGGAGAGCTGTGGAGCCGTTATGGAACACGGTTTGTGTGGAGTTTCGGGGCAGTGATTTTCG
Source organism: uncultured Porphyromonadaceae bacterium (assembly GCA_905193485.1). GTDB lineage: Bacteria > Bacteroidota > Bacteroidia > Bacteroidales > Muribaculaceae > Paramuribaculum. The sequence goes on from CAJJOX010000007.1 coordinate 15,288, forward strand.
TCTGTCTTGTGGCTATGTTGTGGCCGTCGGTATTCGGCGAGACGGGACTGTTGCCACATGAACAGGAGATGCTTGCGACCTACGGTTTTGACCGCTCGGCAATAAGCGAAACTTACAGTCAGGTGCAGTCGCTGCGCGAAGGACTTGTGCGCGGCGATGCTCAGCGGTCGCTGCTCATAGTGGTGTGCGGAGGCGTGTTGGTCATGCTTTACATGCGACGCCGTCTGTCGGCGGCATGGACGGTCGTCGGCGTGGGTTTCATAGTTCTTGTGGATCTCTACACCATCAACAAGCGTTATCTCAGCTCAGACTGTTTCATGCCCGCTCCTCTGACCGACGAGGAGGTGTTTGAGGCTACGATCGCCGACAAAGCGATACTCGCCGATACGGCGATGAACTACCGAGTGCTCGACTTCACGCAGATCAACGGCTCGGATCCGTCGTATTTCCATAAATCGGTCGGCGGATATCACGCGGCCAAACTGACCCGCTACGAAGACATGCTCAACTATTATGTCTACAGCGGAGAGCATAATTATCTGCCGATGATCAATATGCTCAACACCAAATATCTGATCAATGATCCGAATGGCATGCCGATCGTCAACGACGGAGCGATGGGCAATGCGTGGCTCGTCGACCGCGTGAGATATGCCGACACGCCTAATGAGGAGATAGCGGCTATTGAAACGCTTGATCTCGGCAGCGAGGCCGTGGCCGACAAGAAATTCGAGAGTGTGCTTGGCGCGTCGTCGCCCAAAACAGCCGGCGACACGATATATGAAACCGGTTATGCTCCAAACCGTCTGCGCTATCACGTGAGCACGGCGCACGGCGGTGTCGCCGTATTCTCCGAGGTGTATTTCCCATGGGGATGGCATGCCACGATAGACGGCAAGCCGGCCGAACTCGGACGCGTGAACTATCTGTTGCGTGCGTTGAACGTGCCGGCAGGGAGCCACACGATAGAGATGTGGTTTGATCCGGAGTCGCTCCACACGACCACGACAGCCGCTTATGTCGCCATCATAGCCATCTATCTGCTGCTTATCGGAGCCGCCGTGTGCGGACTGAAAGGCAAAGAGCGAAAAGAAAATGATATTGTTGCACCGCATAAAGAAGAAAAAAGCGAATAAGGAGCCCCGCTGGCGCTTCAGGCGTTTCTTAGGAGCTCCCCGCCGTCTGGCGCGTCGTCGCGGGTTCGGAGTGCATTCGCCATTCGCCTACGACTTTATCCGTCGTGTGATCAGTCAGCCATACGCTTATTACTGCTACCCGCGGCTGCGGTTGCTGGCACGGCAATCGGGGATGCGCCCCGACCTTCTGAGATTTCTGTTCAGGGTCGCGCTCTGTTTCCGCCCGCAGAGTGTGGCTGTGATTGGTGCCGACGACCGCATGCGTGACGCCATCCTCGGCGCTGTCGCCGAAGGCTCGCCCGATCTGCGCATCGACAGTGGCTCCGTGGCCGACCTTACGGTGGTGTGCGGCGAGGATTCTTCGGCACAGGCATTGAAATGTGCCCAAAACGGTGGTGTGGTGGTGTTTGCGGGCAGGCGGCGCACATATGGCGTAGCACGAAACCTATGGCTGTCGACCCGCCACGGGATGATGTTCAGGGGAAGTGACGTAGCCGTATATGTGGGAAGGGCATATCTGCCGCATCAGCTTTACAATGTGTGGTTTTGAACCGGGGGGGAGGACGTCAATGACATTACGCAAGATCACCGACATACCCGCGCTGCTGGATCAATTCGCCGCATATCTGCTGCTCGAACGCGGGCTCTCTGACAATACCCGCTCGGCGTATCTTGCCGATACGGGCCGTCTGATCACATATCTGAGCGATGCCGGCGTGACACTCCGCGACGTTACGCTTGAAACACTGCAAAATTTCGTCGCCACCCTTTATGATCTCGGTATCGCCACACGTTCGCAGGCCCGCATCATAGCGGGGGTGCGCTCTTTTTTCAAATTCATGCGTCTGGAAGGCTTTCTTGACAGCGATCCGTCGGCGCTGCTTGAGATACCACGGATAGGCCGACGGTTGCCCGAAGTGTTGACGGTCGAAGAAATAGATGATATGATCGCGGCGATAGACATGACGACTGCCGAAGGACAGCGCAACCGCGCCATCATCGAAACGCTCTATGGATGCGGTGTCAGGGTGTCGGAGCTTGTTAATCTCGAGATATCGAAAGTGTATTTCGACGAGCAGTTTGTGGTTGTTACCGGCAAAGGTAACAAGGAGCGGATAGTGCCGATAAGCGAGGTAGCGCTCAATGAGATAAGCGCATATATAAGGGAAAGTCGGTCGCGATTGCGCATAAAACCCGGCGAGGACCATATATTGTTTCTCAACCGGAGCGGCCACCGGCTGACGCGGGTGATGGTGTTCTACATAGTGAAGCGGCTCGCCGAACTGGCGGGAGTGCGCAAAGTCATATCGCCACACACGCTGCGGCATTCATTTGCGACTCATCTTCTTGAAGGCGGAGCCAATCTGCGCGCCATACAGCAGATGCTCGGCCATGAGAGCATTGCGACGACAGAAATCTATATCCATATCGACCGGTCGAAGCTGAGAGAAGAGATAATGCGTTGCCATCCGCGCAACAAATGGCCTGTCGCAGAAGGGTAGGACGGAAGATTAAAGGAAAAAAGGTAACTTTGTGGTGCGTTTCTTGCTATAAATGAATATGTTTCAATCAGTTAATATAAATCAAACGTTGCGTCGGCCGACACAGGCCATAGCCGCCGGGCTTCGTCGGGCGGTGACTTTTCGTCCCTTATGGGTCTATGCGGCCGCTTTTATTGCGATAGTCAGCCAGTTGCTCATATTCAGGCATCTGATTTTTGAGATCAATCCGTGGCTTACCATAAAGCAGCTGACGGTTTGCGGCGATGTGGCGCTGTTGCTTATCCCCTTTGTGCTTCTGCGTCCGCGGTGGCGTTGGAGCGTGTGGATAGCGATTGCCGGGATGACAGTGTTCTGCTATGTGAATCTGTGGTATTGCCGCGCGTTTTACGATCTGATGCCCTTCGATTCGCTCGGAATGGGCGGCAATATGGAGGACCGTGTGATCGACGCCTTTTTTGACCAGCTCCGGTGGGCTGACTGGCTATTGCTGTTGCCTCCGGCGCTGTTTGGAGTCGTGACGTGGCTTGCGCGCAAGGATTGGTGCCGGATCAAATTTCCGACGTGGTCAAAGATAGTGGTTGTCGTGCTGTCGGTCGGATTGTATGCGGGTGCCTATATGGTGCGGGCCTATCGGCTGCACGCCGTGAATCCGAAGCTCGGCAGCTATGCGGAGATGCTTGTCGACTATCCGAAATGGTCGAAAGTCAATGCTTATAAGTTTACGCAGCATCTGACACGCATGGGCTATGTGTGGTATATGGGCTGGCAGTTGTATAACGGGCTGATAGACAAGAGCCTTTCAGGGAAAGAACGCAACCGGATCGATACCTACTGGGACGGACAGCGGCGTTTGCCCCGCGCAGCCGGCGATTTTGCCGTGAACAGGGGCAAAAATCTCATATTCATCATTGTGGAATCCCTGGCATCCGATGCTGTCGGGATGAGTGTCAACGGTGTCGAGGTGGCTCCTACGCTCAATGCGCTTGCGTCGGACAGCTTGTCGGTCGTGTTCAGACGCATGCAGCCTCAGGTTAATCACGGAAGGTCGAGCGACGGCCAGTTTATCTACAATACAGGTCTGCTGCCGTTGCGCAACAATGTCGTGGCCAAGCGCTATCCCTCGGCCCGTTATCCGTCGATCGCCAAGGCTCTGGGCTATGGGCAGGCGATAGAAGTGGTCGGGGAGAAGCCTACATTCTACAATCACAGCATCACCAACATATCGTATGGCTATACGGGATTCTATCCCTGTCAGGGGGGCGATTGGCTGCATGATGACGAGATATTTGGCAACGCACTGCGTGAGATACGGCGCCTGAAACAACCGTTTTTCGCCACGGTCATCTCGCTTGACATGCATGATCCGTATAGCGGTGAGCCGAGTAACCCGACGGAGATATCGAATGCAAAGGGTTATGACCGGCGTGACCTGAACTATCTGGAACGTGTGCATAGGTTCGATAGGTTTCTCGGTGAGTTTCTTGACAGCCTGCGCCGCGACGGGATATATGACAAATCGGTCGTGGTGATAGCTTCCGACCATGAGCCGAGGCGGACGGCACTTGGCGATAACCTGCTGTCGTCGTATATTTTCCTGATGATACTTAACTCGGGCTGCGGGATGAAGAGCGACCGGGTTGTGGGGCAGATTGACGTGATGCCCACTGTTCTCGACGTGATGGGTGTGGCCGGCTATGAATATCCCGGACTCGGCCATAGTCTTGTGGCCGAACCGTCGCATCACGGCGCTGTGGACGCGTTCGGCCGACGAATCGATGCCGGGGCTGATTCCGTTCGGCTCGATGAGGCGTGGCTGGTGAGCGCGCTGATGATTGAAGGCGGTTATTTTAAGAAATAAGAGAAACGATGAAAGAGGAGCGAATGACCGTGGGACGTTTTGCCCCGTCGCCCACCGGAAGAATGCATCTGGGCAATGTGGCGGCCGCTCTGGCGTCGTGGCTGTCGGCGCGCAGTCGCGGCGGACGCTGGATACTCCGCATAGAGGATCTTGATCCGCAAAGGTCTCGTCTTGAATATGCACGCACGCTTGAGGATGACCTCCATTGGCTCGGTCTTGACTGGGATGAGGGGGGTGTTGACGGGACAGGCGCGCGCGGGCCATACAGGCAGAGCATGCGCGGCGAAATTTATGAAGAGCATCTGGCTCGGTTGACCGATATGCATCTGACATATGCGTGCTATTGCACGCGGGCCGATATTATGGCCACACAGGCACCGCATGAGAGTGACGGACGCGTTGTGTATGCCGGAACCTGCCGGCCGTCGGCGCATCCGCCGTTTGAGAGTGCGGCCGAGGGTGGGCACGGCGGAGCCACGCGGCTTTATGTGCCCGACAGGGAGATAGTGTTCGACGACCGTGTGTATGGCCGCCGGAGTGTGAATCTCGCGCATCACTGTGGCGATTTCGTGCTGCGCCGGGCCGACGGTGCGTGGGCCTATCAATTGGCGGTCGTTGTTGACGACGCGCTTATGGGGGTCACCGAGGTGGTGCGCGGATGTGACCTGTTGCTGTCGTCGGCGCAGCAGATATATCTTTGCGGGCTGTTGGGATATGATGTTCCGGAATATTCCCACATACCGCTGATAGTGAATGATGAAGGGCGCAGATTGTCTAAACGCGACGGGTCGCTCTCGATGATGTCGCTTCGCGGACGTTACAGCCCCGAATGGATAATAGGGCGTGCCGCGACCTGGCTCGGACTGATGCCGAAAGCCGAGCCCATATCGGCGATTGAACTTGTGAAAGTGTATGATAGTGTGCGGATTCCGGCCGTTCCGTCAGTGTCTGTGACGGCATTGTGAAAAGAAATGTCCGGGCAGACGGATATGTTAAAATAATTTAATCTGTCGCACCGGTTGTCATTTTGGCCATGATGTTCGCTGCCGCCGCCTTGACCTGTCGCAAGCAGCAGTGATAAAATGCGTGTGGTTTTGCGGACAGATTGATAATTGGAGAATTAATCATTAATTTTGCAATGTCGGAGATCCGGAATATGGATTCTGACGCAGAAAAAACAATAGTTATGAAAGTATTGGTAATCAATGGCAGCCCGAATATTCACGGGTGCACCGATAGGGCATTGCAGGAGGTGGAGAAAACATTGGTCGAGAATGGCGTCGAGTGCATACGCGTGAATGTCGGGAATAAGGATGTGCGCGGATGTATCAGTTGCAGAAGCTGCCGCAAGACAGGAAAATGCGTTTTCGATGACCTGGTGAACGAAACGGCTCCGTTGCTTGCCGAATGCGACGGCGTTGTCGTAGGGTCGCCGACATATTATGCCGGTTGCAACGGACAGTTGCTGGCGTTTCTCGACAGGCTGTTTTATTCCACCTCCACGGCATTCGACAAAACGATGAAGGTGGGCGCCGCGGTCATCTCATCGCGTCGCGCCGGTTCGACGTCAGCCTTTGACGAAATCAACAAATATTTCACTATCTCATCGATGCCGATAGTTTCGAGCACCTACTGGAATGAAGTCCACGGACATGCTTCGGAAGATGTGGAAAAGGACAAAGAGGGGCTTCAGACTATGCGCAACCTCGGGCGCAACATGGCTTTTCTGATCAAGGCCATCGCCGCGGCAAGGGCGGCCGGCGGAGTGCCTGTACAGGAAAGGGGAGTGTTTACCAATTTTATCGGTGAGAAATAATCTCGTCGTGTCAGATTTCAAAAGCCATCGCTAAAAATTATCATGACAGTGTTTCAGCAAATGCTCATCTGCGCCGGCGGTCTTGGCCTCGCGTCGCTGCTGGGCTCTACAGTCGGGCTTGCCGTAAGAAAGATACCCCATCGGTGGAACGACATGTTTCTCGGATTCTGTGCGGGTATGATGCTTGCGGCTTCATTGTCGTGTCTCATAATGCCGGCCATGGAAATGGCCGGTCGAAACGGATGGTGGCAATCGTTGGCAGGAGTGGCGTCGGGCGTCCTTCTTGTGGGACTGCTTGACAGGATCATGCCGCATCTGCATCACCTTACAGGTCTTGAACACGACTTCTGTCGTGAAGAGCCGCACGGTTCACGCGGCAAAAGCATCAACCGTGTCCTGCTGTTTGTCATGGCTATAGCGATACACAAGTTTCCGGAGGGACTGGCTACGGGAGTCGTGTTTGACGGCGAAAATATGGGGAATGCATATACTGTAGCCATTACCATAGCGTTGCAGAACATACCGGAAGGCATGGTTGTCGTGACGCCGTTGTTGATGATCGGTGTGGGCTATAAGAGGGTTGTCGGTGTCGGTCTGGCGATAGCTTTGCTGGAGATCGCCGGGGTGCTTCTGGGCTATTTTATCGGCGATATATCAATGGCATTGCTTCCCGCAATCACCGCCATGGCCGGCGGCGCGATGCTTTATGTGATCAGCGACGAGATGATTCCCGAAACACACAGCCACGGCTACGAGAAGCAGGCTACATATGCCCTCGTCGCCGGCGTGATGTGCATGCTCTTTATCCAGATGTTTGTGTAGAATGCATAACAATACCGCAGTCCCTCCCAACCATAGCCGACAAATCACAACCCTCCCCAACACCCCATTCCCCCAAAAAACACCACCATCCACACCCCCGCTGACGTATCC
>CAJJOX010000008.1 GCA_905193485.1 uncultured Porphyromonadaceae bacterium
TGCTCTTCCGATGATATTATTCTTCCGTCAAGTAACTGGAATATCGGATACTGTTTCATGGTGACATGTACCTTACTGCACCAGTTGGTAAGACCATAAAGTTTATATCCTTTTGATTTTAGCTGGACAAGCAAAGCTCGCATACCGTTCACTTCACCAAGTACAAATTCAGTATATCGGTTGCCAAATTGCTTTATTTCCTCAGCGTACTGCGGCATTGCCTGCTGCATATCATGGATTATCTGTTCAAAGGAACTTTCTTCACAGTCGAGTCGTTCGTTCCACTTTTCAGCCATCAGATGATGATAGAAATCTTCCGCTTGCTTATGAGTTGCGAATATCTTGTCAAGAATGGTAAAATAGTCATATTCAACAAGTACCCTGCCAAAGTCAAATATTAAGTTGTTTATCATATTCAGTTGCTGTTAATGATTTTTGGAAAGGGCTTGTTCCATTCCAAGTGCAAAATTACTCAAATTCCCTGTGAAATTTCCATTGTAAGGCTAAAATCAGCTCTTTAAGGCTTACTTTCTCCCTTTTTGTACCGCTATTGGTTCTCCCAGTGTCCAAAAACCTGTTTTATAGCAGTAAAAAACAATTCCTTGACAACACATGACGTCCGTTGAAAACAAATTCAGACGTTTTCCTCAAAAAATGACTTAAGGAGCCTGGGATTCACAGTTTACACAGATGAGGTGTCCTATTATTGACTTTGCAGATATTTCTTTATTTCAATTTTTGCCTCGTCGATATCAGGATTTGAGAGTATACAGATCAATTTATCAACCTCTTCAATTGGACGGTTCCACCATTGTAGACGCTCCGGCAGGTCTATCATTTCATCGTCAAATCTGCGACGCATGATTTTTGCCGGATTGCCCACGGCTATCGAGAAAGGCGGAATGTCGGAGACAACCGTGGCGGATGTATTATATGGAGAGTTTCAAATTCGGCATAATGGCATCTATCATGTGCTGGGGAACTTCACATTCCCTTGCCAAGAGAGGCCAGCGTGAAGACACTTCGGCAATACGGTCAATTATTTCAGTAGCTTCCTTTATATTGTTGTGTCTCGCAAATTCCAAAAGGTCTTGGCGAGTGATGTCGTCAAACTTTCCGTTTATTGACATCTGGTGCTGTGCCGTCCAGCCACCCTTCGGATTATAGGCAAATCCCATGTCGTATGCCGGCGAAAGAGTCCATTTCCCTTGTCTGTCCATAAGGAAGGATATGTTTTTTGTGTGGTCATCCTGATTGCGGATTACGACATTGAATACCATGCGACGATACATTTCCTGCGCCTGTGAGTATGGCAGTCTCAATGCTCTCATCACGTTGAACGCCTGCTCATAAGAGTATGAACGGGGATTACGATAATCATAATGCGCTATACCACAGAGTGTCTGCATATGAATTTTCTCACCATTCCGGCGGTCAAAACGCTTGGTGAGAAAATGGGCGCGTCCATTCTCTTCTATCAGACTGCAATCCGACATTTCTATGCCACATTCCTTTACAAGCCGATAGAAAGAGTATTCCAATCGGCCGAAATTCTGCGTTTCCCTGAATCCTGCTTCAGCGGTTACACCGTCGAGTTTTATCAGGTAATAGTCAAAGCCTTCCGGAGCTTCAATCTGTCCTGAGCGGACTTCCCCGGTCAATGGATTGTAGGCTATGATGGCTTTCGCCCTCTGTCCTCCGGCAGAGGTGCCAAGTCGCACTATTTCGGCTATTGCCGCCTTCTTGTCCTCTTCAAGATTAGCTCCGAACTCTTCCTTTTTAGACAATGCCTCGCTTGCCACTTCAACAAGGGAATCAAGTTCTATTTTGACATCCGGACTATAGGGCGTATCCATTGCCGGTTCAAACTCCAAAGCTCCCATGCAGCGTTTGCCGAGGAAACATAGTGTCTCCACTGCGTTTCCGCTTCTACGACCGGTGAGCGCAAGCCAACGATCAAACAGTGCCCGGCCGTAGGTGTCAGGCAATGAATCGGCAAGCATACCGGGAAGCCCCTTGAACGTCTCACGACCTATGCCAGAGAATGAGTATATCCTTCCCTGACGCACAGGCATCACGATCGGCGAGGGTTCAAGACCTTTGCCTATGAAGCTTTCGGCATACTCGAAATGTGCCAGCTGGCGGTTGTTGTCCCATCGGAATGTCCCGACGGGTTGGCCATACAGGTTTACTCTTGCTATATCTACCATTCTGATTCTTCGGTATTAGGTTGTGTGTTGGTCTTGTTGTTGCCACTTGCGCGTTTGCGCTGCTTCTTCTTGCTTGCTTCGACAAACTCGAAATATTCATTGGGACTCATCTCTTCTTCCCTGATGAGTGACGAGAACACGTCCAGTTCGCCAAGTATGCGAAGCACACGCATCAAGGAATCGAAATAGCTTATATCGCCTTTCTCGATTCTCTTTAATGTCGTCAATGAAACTTGCGCCTGTTCCGCGAGCGACATCTGAGTGAAGTCTTGTCGGAGTCGCAGATGTCTTATTTTTTGTCCTATCCGACGACGGATTTCCCCGTCAGACAATATGTATATATCCTCTTCCATAGTCGCGATTACGTATATTAGACTGCAAATATAATGATAATAGTTCAAACTACGACTATTTCACACTCATAATTTTCAGCTTAGCTAAAGTATATTATCTGATTCGCAGTTTAATCCTACATCCATACGATATTGGCAAATCAAAAAAACGTATCAATTGTTAATATTTAGTTGAATCTTTCATTCAAAACACACGCCTTTATATATAATCCTTTCACTCCCTCCGAGCATTCCCCCCCCCTATTTTCTTTAACGGATAGTTGTACCCTCATTTTTTTAAATGGCACTGGTAAAACTATCAAAATTATTCATTCCAGTGTGTCAATTACCAAACCCTATCTTGGTTTGAGAGAAAAACAACTCTTGAAGACCTATGATATGCCGGATTTTTAGAAGGCTGTTAAATAAACACCACCGATAAGAGCATACTTTCAAGAAAAATAGCTTACTTTGCATATGCAAACCCACCAAGGGCGAGCAGACATATTAAGGAAGCGTTTTCGCATCGTTCTTTCTGCTGAAACTTCGACAACTTCAACTAAGAAATACGGAATGATGGTGAAAGTACGCCCTCTTTGGCTTGTATTGTCATACCCGCATGATATATGGTCAAAGTGGAGTTGCTGTCACTTGTTCAGTATTTCATGGGAGTCGAAGCCCACAGCAGATGAATGGGTGAAAAAGTGGCTCCATTTCTTTTTATGTGTTTACCAATCACTCTCTATCAGACGCATCGTAGAGCCATAGATGCAGAAGAACATGCCTATGGCATTAATAAATTGCCCTGAGTGTGGACATCTGATGTCTGACACTGCAAAACAATGCACGAACTGTGGATATAAAATAAATGGATCGCACGCTCGACTCTCCAAATGCATCTATGCGTTTTTATTGTTCGTGAGTATAGTGATTTTGTCGTTTGCCATTGGATCGATTATGAATTATAGCCTCGACCCAATCTGTCATGGTGATGACAATTTTGTAATTGGTCTATGCGTTTCCTTAATTGCAGCGATTGTGGTGTTGGCTGGTTGCTGATTCTTAACGATACGAATCGGATTTGCATTGACCTCAACAATAGTCTTATCAACTGTTTTTAGGCGTAGGATTGTTGATTGTGATTTTTTCGTCATACATGAAAAATAAAGGTCAGCGATATTTAAGACCGACAACACATACGTCCCCTATACTGCAAAACCGACGGCACGCCGGCGCTTATGATGCGCCTGACGTGCCGTCGGATGTAAAATATCGTCGGTTGGGTCAATCGCCCATTGTGCGGAGCAGTTCGTCGTTGTCGGATGTGCGCTCCATGCGGTCTTTGATGAATTCCATTGCCTCGATGCTGTTGCGGTCGGAAAGGAAGCGGCGAAGAATCCACATGCGGTTAAGGGTTTCGTCACGCAGCAGAAGATCGTCGCGGCGTGTGCTTGACGCCATGATATCCACAGCCGGGAAAATGCGTTTGTTTGACAGCTTGCGGTCAAGCTGCAACTCCATGTTACCCGTCCCCTTGAACTCTTCAAAGATCACCTCATCCATCTTCGAACTCGTTTCTGTCAATGCTGTTGCTATGATGGTAAGCGATCCGCCGTTCTCTATATTTCGGGCAGCGCCGAAAAAGCGTTTAGGCTTCTGAAGCGCGTTGGCGTCGACACCGCCCGAAAGTATCTTGCCGGAAGCGGGCGCACACGTGTTGTAAGCGCGGGCCAGACGGGTGATGGAGTCAAGAAGAATAACCACATCGTGACCACATTCAACCAGTCGCTTGGCCTTTTCGAGCACAATGCCCGCTATCTTCACGTGACGCTCGGCAGGTTCGTCAAACGTCGACGCGATAACTTCGGCGTTTACGCTGCGGCTCATATCGGTCACCTCCTCGGGTCGCTCGTCAATGAGCAGAATCATGATATACGTTTCAGGATGATTCTCGGCAATAGCGTTGGCTATATCTTTCAACAGTAGCGTTTTACCTGTTTTTGGAGGTGCGACGATCAAGCCACGCTGACCTTTGCCGATCGGCGAGAACATATCGACGACCCGAGTCGATATATTTGACGACCGGCCGCTCGTAAGATCAAACTTTTCGTCAGGGAACAAAGGTGTCAGATGTTCAAACGGCACACGGTCACGGATAAATTCAGGCGTGCGGCCGTTTACGCTCAGCACCTTGCACATCGGGAAATATTTCTCGCCTTCCTTGGGCGGACGAATCGTGGCCTCGACAACATCACCCGGCTTAAGGCCGTTCATCTTTATCTGCTGCTGGCTGAGATATACATCATCGGGCGAAGCCAGATAGTTGAAGTCGCTCGAACGCAGGAAGCCGCAACCCTCAGGCATCACCTCAAGCACACCGCTCACCTCGATGATGCCGTCGAAATTAAACTGCGGTTCAGGTTGCCGTTGCTGGCCGTTGTTGTTATTGTTGTTGCGGTTTTTCTTATTGCGGTTTTTCTGTTGCTGCTTATCGATCTTCTCCTGTTGCCAAGGTTCGTTGAGTGTAATGGGTGCGGCAGCCGCGGCGGCTGCAGCCTCCTCTTTCTCACGCTGCGAACGGGGCACGAATTTACGGCCTTCCGACCGCGGAAAAAAAGATGTAAGCGACGTGTCCTTCGGACGGAAATCACGGCGAGGCTGCTGTTTAGGTTCCTGTTCGCCATTATCTTCGTTCCTGTTATCGGCAGGCTCTATCGATTGGGATTCAGCCATTTTCGGCGCTTCATCAGCCACAGCCGACACCGGTTCTGCCGTGTTGTCAACCGGCTGTTTCATGTCAGCCGCTTCGGCCGGCAAAGCGGTATTCTGGGCCACGGTCTGCTCCTGTTTTGCCGACTGGCTCTTACGGCCGCGGCGGCCGCGTGCAGGCTTCTCAACAGACGGTGCATCCACGACAGCCCCCGATTCATTTGACGGTGCTTCAACCGCATCAGATCCGGGTTCCACACCGGCAGCGACATCGGAAGCCGCTTCCACTTTGGCGGCCATTTCAGCTTTAGCAGCGGCTATCTCAGCCTTCGATTTGCGGCCGAGTTTTTTGGGTTGCGCAGGAGCGGCTACGGCATCTGTCTTGACCGAGGCATCCGGTGTGGCCGAGGTGGCATTGGCGCTTTCGGCTGGTTCAGCCTGTTCTACAGGCGCCGGGCTCTCCTTGACTTTCTTCCCCTGGCCTTTAGTCTGCTTGGGCTTAACATCTTTCGGCTGACGGCGTTTTTTTTCTGTGGCATTTGCGGCCATATCTATAGCTTGCTGATCAAGAATTTTATACATCGTATCATCACGATCGGCAATATTGATTTTTTTCAATCCCATTGATTCGGCAACACCTTTCAGTTCATCATCAGACATTGCTCCAAGATCAGAAATATTATACATAGATTTTTTGAAAAGAATGAATCGGATTTAATCGACGGCAGGGCTGTTCAGACAAAGCAAGGCATAAATCACAAGCCTCCATATCGCAGGCATCGAAGCCCGAAGCCAACCGTGAAAAATATAATTTGAAATATTGAGTTTACCTTCTTGAGCCTCCGGAACCAACTATCCGGCTAACCGGCGCAAGGCCAACGCCATTCTTTTGAATTGAGCCACAAAGGTAACAATATTTCATCAAATAAACAACCGGCGTGCAAAAAACGTTTTATTCAAAATGCCACAAATCTTTCCATATTTCCGCTTCTCATCCTGTTTTTCGTCAGGCGTCACCATTTGCAATCTCCACACTTAGTTCCTCATAACACCGACCGGTGCGGCACAATCATGCGGGGCGAAGCTGCCCGCGCCCGTCGATGAGCCATTTATAGGTAGTGATCTCGCGTAAGGCCATGGGACCGCGGGCATGCAGCTTCTGCGTCGAAATGCCGATTTCGGCTCCGAGCCCGAACTGGGCGCCGTCGGTCCACGACGTCGGCGCGTTGACATAGACACAGGCGGCGTCGGTCATCAGCTGAAACCGCTCGGCGGCTGCGGCATCCTCGGTGATTATCGATTCGCTGTGACCCGATCCGTAACGCGCTATATGGTCAAGCGCGTCATCAAACGAGGCTACGGTGCGTACAGCCATGGCATACGAAAGATATTCAGTGCCGTAGCTGTCATCGGAAGCCTCTTCGAGCAAACGGTCGGGATAATGGCCGCGAAGCGCTGCCATAGCGCTTTGATCGGCATGAATCACAACATCGCTTTCGGCCAACGGGCCACATATGACAGGGAGGTCGGCAAGTCGGTCGGCATGAACGAGCAGACAATCAAGAGCGTTGCACACACTCACGCGACGGGTCTTGGCATTGTTGATGATAGCGGCACCCATGGCGGTGTCGGCGCTCCGGTCGAAATAGGCATGGCACACTCCGGCGCCGGTTTCAATCACCGGGATGCGGGCATTGTCGCGCACAAAACCGATAAGTGACGAACTGCCGCGGGGTATAAGCAGATCAACCGTCCCGCGTGCATCAAGAAGCTGTGCCGTGGCCTCGCGCGTAGGAGGCAGAAGGGTCACGACGGCTGTGTCGGCGCCATGATCGGAAAGTGCCCCGTGAATCACGCCGACAAGAGCCTCGTTGGAATCCTTGGCATCATGTCCCCCTTTGAGCACACACGCATTGCCCGATTTCAGGCAAAGCGACGCTACATCACAGCTCACGTTTGGCCGGGCCTCGAAGATCACGCCGATAACACCGAACGGCACGCTCACTTTGCGCAGATGAAGTCCGTTCGGCAATGTGCGGTCATCGAGCGTAAGTCCGACAGGCGACGGCAGCGACGCCACTGAACGCATGTCACCGGCTATAGCCGCAATACGTTCAGGGGTTAGACGCAGACGGTCATATTTCGGATCGGAACTGTCCATCCGCTGCAAGTCGCGCTTATTGGCGGCCAATACGTCAGGTGTCGCGGCCACAAGGCGGTCGGCGATGTCGATAAGAAGAGCGTTGATATCCCCGGCACTCATGCCGAGCAACGTGCGTGAGGCGCGACGTGCGGCCTCGAGCATAGGCGTTATGTCAGTGGTCATGGACATTTTCTTGTTATGGATGATCGTCCGTGGGTCAATCAATGTAAAGATAATCGTAGTGCACGAGAGGACGGCAGTCGTGCTTGCCGCAATAGCCTGCGGCTTCATCACTCGAATAGGCCGCGCGTCCCACACCGATAACACGGCCGTCGGGTGCTTTTATGTTGATGAGGTCGTCTTTCTCCCATTCACCATCGATCGCGGTGACGCCAACCGGCAGCAGACTTACGGCATCACGGCCTGTTAGCACCTCGACAGCTCGTGCGTTAAGCGTCACCGACCCTTTGGCAAAGCCGGCGCTATGAGCCATCCAGCGCTTCACACTCGACATCTGACCGCGACGCGGCACGAAACGCGTGCAAGACACCTCCGGACCGACACCAAGCAGCAGACGGGGCAGGATATTGTCAGTCTTGCCGTTGGCAATAATCACCTCTATGCCCTCATCGGCAACCTTACGGGCTATACCGCACTTTGTGAGCATACCGCCGCGGCCGAAGCCCGACCGCTCAGTGCTTATATATCGAGTGAGATCGTCAGCCGGATCCACGATATCTATGAGCTGCGATCCGGGATCGGATGGCGATCCGGTGAAAATGCCGTCGATATTGCTTAATATCACCAGTGCGTCGACATGCATCATGGTGGCGATAAGTCCCGAGAGCTCATCGTTGTCGGTAAACATCAGCTCGGTGACACTCACTGTGTCATTTTCATTGACAATAGGAATGACTCCTGCCCCAAGCATCACCTCCATGCATCCGCGTTGATTGAGATAGTGGCGGCGTGTCGAGAAGTTTTCTTTCATTGTCAGCACCTGCCCCACAGCAAGATGATGCTCGCGAAACAGCTCATAATAACGGTTGATGAGCTTGGCCTGTCCCACGGCGGAGAAGAGCTGGCGCTGCTCCACGCTGTCGAGATGCCGGGCATCCATACCGGTCAGCTCGCTGCGGCCGCTTGCCACGGCTCCCGACGAGATCATGATCACCTCTACTCCCGACGAACGCAATGCCGCGACCTGATCGACCAGAGCCGACATGCGGGTGATATCGAGCATCCCGTCGGCACGGGTGAGCACGTTGCTCCCTATTTTAACTGCTATGCGTCGGCATTCACGTTCCATAGTCATTTCGATGCGCGAAGGCCGGCTGCCACCGAAGCCGAAAATCCGGCTACCTCCATGGCGTTAAGGCCACGTATGGTCAGTCCGCCGGGAGTGGTCACTTTATCTATCTCTTCTTCCGGATGCGACCGGTTGGCTTCGAGAAGCGCCACGGCGCCTTCGAGCGTATGCATCACGGCATCCTGCGCGTCAGCAGGCTTCAGTCCCAGCTCTACGCCGCCAAGCATGGCGGCGCGTATATACCGCATCGCGTAGGCTAATCCGCACGAAGCGACAGCCATGCCCGCCTGCATCTGCGACGGTTTCACTTCTATCGACTTGC
The DNA here is from genome assembly GCA_905193485.1 of uncultured Porphyromonadaceae bacterium. Classification (GTDB taxonomy): domain Bacteria; phylum Bacteroidota; class Bacteroidia; order Bacteroidales; family Muribaculaceae; genus Paramuribaculum. Next base: position 9,026 of record CAJJOX010000008.1, read on the forward strand.
CGAGCGGTTTCAACAATTCGTCACGATCGTTCACCGCACAGGTATCGTGGCCGTCGCTGCTGAAGAAAACCACACCTTTGCCGACCTCGACGGCTATATTGGGGATACAGTAGGTTACCGGAAGTGTCCCGGCTTCGATGCCGAGCATTGATGCGATATCATCAGTGGTGACGCCGGCAGCGACACTGACCACTGCCTTATGTCCGCCGACAATAATGTCGCGGAGCTCTTCAAGCACACCCTTGACAAGCCATGGCTTGACGGCTATCACGACGATATCAGCGTCACGGGCAGCCTTGCGGTTGTCGGTGACTACATCCAGATCCGGAAACAACGCCTGCAGCCTTTCGAGTTTTTCGGTCGACGGATTGGCGACAATAAGCCGCCGGCCGCCGAAAGCGACGGCCCAGCGACGGGCAAGGGCGCCGCCCATATTGCCGGCGCCTATCACTGCGACGCGTTTCATTTGTCGCCGGCCTCGTCGCGTGTAGGCTTAAGGGCCGTTTTGATATCGTTGAAAATATCGTCGATTGCACCCGAACCCTTGATCCCGTGATACTTGCCCTCCGACGTGTAATAGTCGCGCAAAGGAGCTGTCTGTTCGTTATACACTTTCAGACGTGCATTGATCGTATCCAGATTATCGTCGGAACGGCCGCTTTCGAGTCCGCGCTTGAGAAGGCGGTCGATAAGTTCGGCGTCATCTACCTCCAGACCCACCACGGCATGCACCTTCGAACCGCGTCGGGCAAGCATCTCCTTAAGGGCTTTTGCCTGCGGAATAGTGCGCGGGAAACCGTCGAAGATTACACCCTCGGCCGTTTCGGGATTCTGATCAAGCGTATGTTCGAGAATGTCGATCATCAGCTGGTCGGGGATGAGCTGACCTTTTGAGATATAGCTGTCGGCGACGCGGCCGAGTTCGGTTCCACGGGCTATATGGTCGCGAAGCAGTTCGCCGGTCGAGATGTGATAAAGTCCGTATTCGTCAATAAGGCGGGCGCTCTGTGTGCCTTTGCCACTTCCGGGCGCGCCAAACACTACCAGATTATACATTTTGAAGACTGTGTTAATAGTGGAAAGTTATGAGGTATAGATAATGGTGTCGGGCCGATGACTTTACGTCACGCGTCATGGTCAGGGCTGAGCACCCAGATGTCGGGGAGATTGCGGGCCAGACCGTCGAGGTCAAGGCCATAGCCGATGATGAAATCCGACGGGATCTCAAAACCCACGTAATCTGGCTTGACATCCGCTTTCAGCGATTCGGGTTTGAAAAGGAGCGTGGCAATCCTGACGTCGGCCGGATTGCTTTTTTTCAGCGTTTCCACAAGGTTGGCTATCGTCTTGCCTGTATCGACGATATCCTCCACCACTATCACTGTGCGGCCCTCGATGTCGTCGGCAAGGCCGAGCACCTCTTTGACAACACCCGTGCTCGATGTCCCCTCATAGCTTTTCAGCCTGATGAAAGAGATCTCGGCGTCAGGCAGCTGCACTGAGCGGAACAGATCGGATGCAAATGGAAACGCGCCGTTGAGCACACACAGGAAGAGCGGACGTTTGCCGCGGCATTCTTCCGTTATCCGGTCACCGATTTCCTTCACACGGGTCTGGATCTTATCACTCTCAATATAGGGCACAAATGTGAGGCCCTTGTATGTCACCTTTCTCATCGGCTTGATTCAATAACAGCTTGTTCGCTTTTTAAACACTATGTTTTCATCGAGCTTAATTAGCCTACACTCTTTTTTCCATAATGCCGCTTTATTTGATCGAGTCCCGCCTCCGACGGCTGTCATGACGATGCATTTCATTCCTTCAGGGTTCCCGGGTTCACAAAATCCTACTGCGCGGTATCCGATGTTGCTAAACAAGCTCTATTTTTGCGCAAAATTACTAAAATTCTCAGACAATCACTCAGAATTTTATAATTTTGTAAACGTGAATCCACAAACATAAAAAACATCTGACACAATCATGAAGTTATTTACCACCGATGATATACGCGCCATCGAGCGCCAGACTCTTTCGTCTGAAGCCATAACCACGCGGACTCTTGTGGAACGCGTGGCCGAAGCCGCCGCCACGGAAATAGCCACCCGCTGGCGACCCACCAAACGCACTGTAGTGTTTGCCGGCCCGGGCAACAACGGTGCCGATGCGATTGCCACGGCAATGCGGCTCATCGAACGCGGATTCAAACCGGTGATCTATCTTTTCAACATTGGCGGAAACAGCATCAAGGACGAATGCGTCCACTTCCGCAACGCAATGCGCAACGACTTTCCGGAAGCCGACTTCAATGAGATCGTCAACACATTCAACACCCCGGAGCTAGGAGTCAACGATCTCGTCATCGACGGACTATTCGGTTCGGGACTTCGCGAGCCGCTCAACGGCGGATTCCGCGCCCTCGTACGCTACATCAACGAATCGGGAGCCACCGTCGTGTCAATCGACATGCCCAGCGGTATGTTTTCCGACTGGGATCGTCAGGCACCGGCACGCGACACCATAAAAGCCAATCTCACCCTTGCCGTCCAATATCCGCACATCTGCTTTTTCATCCCTGAGAAAGCCGAACTGACAGGACGATGGAAAGTGCTCGACATCGGACTGAGCCGCGAAGCCGCCGACAAGATTAAGACAGGCTTCCATCTGGTCGAGGCATCGGAAGTGAAAAGTCTGTTGCGGCAACGCGATCCCTTCTGCAGCAAAGCCGATTTCGGATCCGCGCTTCTGATTGCAGGACGCTACGGCATGGCCGGCGCTTCAGTGCTCGCGGCTCGCGGTGCTTTGCGGTCGGGCGCAGGGAAAGTCACCGTCTTCGGTCCGCAATGCGCTTATCAGACCGTGCAGACGGCCGTTCCTGAAGCCATGTTTGAGGCCGACGACAGCCAGCTGATGATAAACGACATCCGCCTCGCCAGACAATACAACGCCTACGGCATCGGACCCGGTATAGGCACGGCCGACAACACGCTTAACGCCGTCGACACTTTCATCCGGTCGGCAAAAACGCCATTGGTCATCGACGCCGATGCCCTCAACTGCATCGCCCGCCGTCCCGAACTGCTCAACCACATTCCGATGCTTTCGGTTCTGACCCCACACGACGGCGAGTTTGACCGTCTGTTCGGCGAACATCCCACACATGAAGCCCGCATCAAGAAAGCCCTCGAAGTTTCAAAATACTACAACGTGCTCATTCTGCTCAAAGGCCACCACACGGCGCTCATACGACCCGACGGCAAAGTCTATTTCAACTCGACCGGTTCGCCGGCCATGGCCACGCCTGGCAGCGGCGACGTCCTCACCGGCATACTGACTTCTCTTATTGCCCAGGGATATAAACCCGAAGTAGCCTCCATCATGGCCGCTTTCATCCACGGACTCGCCGGAGAGATGGCTGCCAGAATCAACGGCGACTATGGAGTCACTGCCTCCGACATCGCCGACTGCACGGGCAAAGCGATAATGGAAACAATGCGGCAGAACTGACTGCGAACGCCCCCCTCATCCCCGTTAATCCCGACATATCTTTAAATGTTTTGCGATATGAAACGAATGCTATTTACAATTCCTGTCCTTGCCGCCGCACTGATGACATCGGCTCAGACCACACAGAAACTGACGGCAGGTAAGACCAACGAATACGGACTGATATATTCTCTCCCGGTCACCGTGATCGACGTCACGGTCGAAGCTGAAAAGACCGTGCGCCAGCCCGGTGAATTTTTCCGCTACGCCAAAAAATATCTTGGCATGGATCCGATAGTGGCGCCGTCGACCGTCTGCCGCCTGAAAAGCGTGACTGTCACCACCCGCGGAGTGGCCGATCCCGACGAACGCTATCTCGTTCAGTTCAAATCCGGCTCGACACCGTTCATGATCATTTCCGACAATGATTTTCCTCTCGCCATCAACACCGAAACAGTCGCCATGTCCGACATTAAACAGCTGCCGCAGTCACGCGATGCCTCACCCACCATTCTCGAAACTCCGGCAGCATCACAGGCCATGACGGCCGAGATGCTGCAAAGCACATCATCGGCAAAACGGGCCGAACTCGCCGCCGCACGCATTTTCGAGTTGCGTCAGAGCCGTAGCGACATCATCTCCGGATCGGCCGACAATATGCCTTCCGACGGACAGGCCATGCAGCTCGCCCTCGACAATCTCAACGATCAGGAAGCGGCGCTCACCGCCATGTTTATCGGCACTGAGCAGACGTCCACGCAAGTCGTCACATTCACCGCTGTGCCTCCCGCCGGCGATGACGACACATGGCAATGCGTCATAGCCCGTCTTTCGGCTCTCGACGGAATTGTCGACGCCGAAAATCTCAGCGGCGATCCCATACGCCTGACCGTCAACGTCACGGCGCGAGGCTCGCTGCCAAAAAACGATAAAGGCGAAGTGAAACGCTTCCCGAAAGGCGGTCTGGCCTATCGCATCCCGGGATCGGCCGACGTCACCGCATCATTCATGGGCAACGACATGGCGACAGCGCAAATCGATGTCGCTCAATACGGCGTGGTTTTCGGCCTTGACCCCAACCTTTTCACCAACAAACGCGAACCCGCCTACGCCACTTTCAATCCTGTCACCGGCGCCATACGTGAAATCGGCTCTGTCGCCCCCGCACAGTAAAAACATCTATGGTGAAGGCGTTTATCCTCCGTCCTCACCATCTCACACAAAAATCGCGATGCGCCTCCGGGCTCACCGCGATTTGTTTTATATATTTTATATATGACCGGCGGATAAATTCAGCTACTCGTCCTCGTCGCCTACACTCGGCAACTGGCTCAAATCCATGCCGTGATCCTGAACGCCTGTCGTATCGATGACCTCGTCTTCAACCAGCTCGACATTTGCGGCAGCGCCCGGCTCAACATATTCTTCTTCGATAAACGAGCAGTAAATCACCCAGGCAATCACTGTCACAGCCAGCGTTGCCAAAATCCATATTATTTCTTTTTTTGTCATTCTTCCTGATTATTATTTTCTTTTTGTTTTTGTCCACTCTTACTCGACGAACCCGAAATCTTAGCCTCCGTGTCCGATGTCGATTTTTGTCTTTCTGATGAAGTCTTTGTCCCGTATGTTTTGTCACCTCCATCCGTGTCCGTCAATTGACCGGCGGAGTGCTGCTGACCGCGGGGATTGCCGGCGGCTTTGCCATTCGGATTGGATCCTTTCCCATATTTCAATGTGACTTTTCCTCTGGAATGCGTCCCGTTTTGTTGCGGAAAGGCAGGAGCATCATCATAACCTTCTTCTTCCCGATCATCGCCATCCGTTTCCGGTTCCTCCGCTACGGGATAGACTTTGTTTTCCATTGAATCGATGGCCGCAGGGGCTGTTTTATCCTCTGATGCGGGAACATACAACATATAACCGACGACTGCACAAAGAGCTGCTGCCAGAACGGCGATCATGATCCACAGACCCTTATTTGACGACTTCCTGATGGGTGCAGCGCTCAGGCTACTGTCCGTGCTCGGCATGGGCGATGCCACATCCACGACCTCCACAGCCATCTCGGGCGCTGGAATGCCCGTCGGCTTGACGCCGGATAATCCGGAAACGCCTCCCGATTCCGGCGCGTCTGTCATAACGGCTTCAACAACGGGTCCGGGATCGTCTACACGTAATTCTACCGTTTCTGTCGACAACCGGGCGGCGGTTATCCCCTCTTTGACATGCACATAATAGGCCGAAAAATTGTCATGGCTCGACCGGCAGATCTCAGTGATGCGCGCCATGCGTTGTTCATCTGTGAGCGACTCGTCGGCCATGATTTCACACAAAGCGTTGTCTGTAACACATTCAAGCACACCGTCGGAGCACTGAAAGAAACGGTCATCGGCTGCCACATCGTTGGTTATGTGCACGGTTGGCCCGTCACGGTGCTCTTCACGCGCCTGCATGGCTCGTGTGATCACATTTTTTTTCGGATGGTTCACGGCCTCCTCAGGGGTGATCACACCGGCTCTGACGAGTTCGTTCACAAGCGAATGATCAGAGCTTTTGTACATTATCGTCATGCCCCCGTTACCATCCGGACGCAGATGATAGATGCGGCTGTCGCCGATATGTGCCATCACGGCCTGACGGTCGGAAAGATGCACCAGCGTAAGAGTCGTTCCCATCCGTTTCTGACCGGTCGAATTATCGCGCTCGGCCAGCAGCCGGTAGGCCGCATCGATGGCGTCTTTTAACGTCGACAGGTCAAACGTTTCGGGATCCGTATTCTTCAGATGTGCTGATATGGCTTCGCACACGGCTCCGCTGGCCACTTCGCCGGCTTCGTGTCCGCCCATTCCGTCGCATACGATGAATGTACGGTCATCGACAGTCGCTGTGCCGAGAGGCGGATTGATGCTGTCTTCCTGATTGCCACGTCCACCTGTGTTGTTGATTGAAAGCGGCTGATATATTTTCATTTATCCTATGTTTTTTATTTATGTTGCCGGGGTCTGACACATCTCAGGCATCCGGCGCGTGGAGAGATTATATGATTTCAAAACGGAGCACTGTCTTGCCCATCTTAATCACGGTGCCTTTGACAAGTCCGATTTCCTCGCCCTGCCTAAGAAGGACTCCGTTGACATATGTGCCGTTGGTCGATCCTGCATCGGAAATATAATGTCTGATGCTGCCGTTGGCCGACTTCACCATCTCGATGACGGCATGACGCCTGCTCATCTGATCGTCGACGGTGGGAAGCGGCACTTCCACACTCATCTTCTGCGACCGGCGGCCAATCATGTTTTTACCGATTTTAAGATGGATCGGCTGTTTGCTGCCTGTCCAGGAGTTGTCGTCAGACACGAATACGAGCGAACCAGGACGAAACGCCGCCGGATCTATGATCTGGGTTGATTCGCCTCCTGCGGTTTCAGTCGGCGCAACATCAGATTCGGAATTCGAAGTGTGGTCTGTGAAGTCGGCAAACGAGCCCACGCGCGCACATTGCGGGCATTTGAGTCTGGCCGTGACGCTGATTCCGGCCGGAATGACTATCTTCCGGCCGCATTCCGGGCACTGACCCTTGACTTTCTGCGATGTATGCAGCTGTTTCGGCTCCGGTTTCCGAACAGGATCTTCGGCCGGCGCGGGCTGATCGCCGACAGGCATATATTCACTCGACATTCTGACCACGCTGCAACGCGGACATTTGATTTTTCTAATTGTGCTGCGGTCAAACCGCAACCGCACGCCGCAATTGGGGCATTTGCTTATTTCGATGGCCATGATTGAAAAGGCGGATATGACTGGATTTTGTTAATCGATCGGATTTTCTAAAATGCCGACGCTCCGAAGCCTGACGAATGATTCATCGTGCTCCGGATGCGTGTGACGGCGCATATGTCAGATACTGAATTCCTCAATGTCAGAAGCGGCCATGTCATCACCTGGCAGGTCGTCGAATGTTTCGTTAGCGTCGACCGAATCGGTGACTGTCGACACATAATCGTCATCGTCGAGCACTTCGACCACATCATAGTCCTCATCATCGAGATCAAGCACTACGGCATCATCGTCAATCACCTCCGGCACATAGGCCTCCTCATCGTCGGCTGTAATCACCTCCACAACATCCGATTCGGGATCATAATCCCCGGAGGGAACACCCTCTTCGGGAAGCACGGCCTGATCGGCTGCCACTGCATCGGCAAGCACGGCCGCGGCGTCATCGGTCAGCGTGACATTGCCGTCGAAATCGATTACGATGGCGTTGACTCCGGCATTCTCCACGAGTTCGGTGTCGACCATGGCCAGCAGCTGACCCTGGTTGTCGACCACCGGAGTGAGGTTGCCGTCGGGATAATAGGCCACCGAATCGCCGGTCACGGCCTCGACAAGCATCACATACACGCGGCCGTCGGCATCCGTGGCGACATCATAAGGCGCTGCGGGGACATCCTCGACAACAAACGTCACATCGCCCGTATTGCTCCAGTCATGGTTGGAAAACGATTCACGATATTCAACGGGAAGACTGTTCCATTCGTCGGCATAATAGGTGCCGAACACTCCGCCATGCCATGCGAAGATTCCGTGAGGGCCTACTTCTGCACGGGCCGATGAGAAAGCCTGTGCGAACGACATGCTGTCGTCGGGCGTAAATGCCACGCCCACTTCATCAAATGTTTCCGGCAGATAGATGGCCGATCCGTAGGAATGAAGATTATCCTGTTGATCCGGTGTCAGATCGGGGTGCTCCGCCGGTGTGCCGGCAGGCTCGGTCGTATCCGACACGGGAGCGTCATGGGCGCCAGATGCGGTTTCGGCCGCCGATGTCCCGGCGACTGACGATGCTGCCGCATCGCCGTTCTGGCCGTCGACCGGCGGGAACGTCACCTTATCCTCGCTCATACCCGGGGCACGGGTATAGGCGCTGATACCGGCAGCTCCGGCTATGCCGGCAAGAACGCCGAGCGTGCCGAGAGCGATCACCTTGCCCGATGTGTTGGACGATGATTTTTTTACGGGATGTACGGTTGTCGTTGTCTGGCGTGGAGGAAGATTATACTGGGTCTTTTCTTCGTCAAGACCGTTGTTGATTGTTGTCTGGTTGGTAGTCATAGTCGGAAAGATTTTTATTATTTTTTATGCTGCAAATATAACATGATTGGCCATCGCCTGCATCATTCAAAAATTGTTCTTGTGACAAAATGCCTGCTTTTTGTGACGAAATGCTTTATTTGCAGCGATGCTTCCTGGACATCGGTTTTTCAGTCTGAATTCCGTCCGGGCGGCATCAGGCGAATTTACGCTTGCAATAAGGGCACATACCCTTGGCACGCAATTGTTTATAGCTTTTACCCTGCCATGAGCTGCGGCACTGCGGATCGGGGCACACATATGTGCGGGCATAGAAATCGTCCTGTAGCTCCTGTCGTTTTTTCATCTGCTTCTTGCCATAGGTGGCCGACCATTTGTTGGCCATGATAAACAGAAACAGTGTGATGATCGCGCCGCCAACGCCTATAGCCGCCTTGAGATGATCGGGCACCACAACGGCAAGAACCGATGTGATCACACCCAAAGCCATGCCCGGACCCATCCTGATCATCATCATGTTGGTCTGCAGTCCGGTCTGCATATCGGCTATGCGATCCTGAAAACGGTCATACTCGGTTTCGAGAGCCGCCACTTTCCTGTTGTATTCCTCATCCGACATCGGAAGCGAATCCTGGGCTTCCCTGATCCGGCCCATCAGATCCTTCACGCGCACGGCATAACCCGATACGCCTCCGAGTCTGATCTCATCCGTGGCGTTCACAAGCTTGCGGCGCACCGGCATGCCATTGACAAATGTGCCGTTGGTCGAATCCAGATCAACAAGCTCTATGCTGTCGTCATCACGCACCACCACTTTCGCATGGCGTTTGCTGACCATTTTTTCCGTGCAGGGCACCTGGAAATTGCCCGGCGACACGGAGCGGCCTATTTCTATTTCAAGTGTTGCCATAAAATATAGCGGATCTATTATGTGTTTACTCTGTTTCCTTTATTTTTCCCTTACGAAAAGCGAGCGGAGATTGCGGAGGGCGTCATATGACATCTTCAGGGCATAGACCGTTGTCGAGCCCGGCACCATCAGACGAAGCATCCGCTTCGAAAGGTCGATATTGTAGATATATGTCAGATTGATGATATGCGACTTGCCTATCCGCGCAAATTTCCGCGCATCGTCGCCCAGCGTATCGGCAAGATACTTCTGCATCTTCTGCAGCGAAAACGTAAACGCCAGCTTCTGACCCGTCGCCATTTGCATAAATGTGTAATTCTTATCAGCCTCAAAATAGACAATCTGGTCGAGAGCTATCCTATAGAATTCATCACGGGTATTGAAATAAAGGTATCGGGCCATAGACTCAATGTATTCCTGATTGGTTTTATATATTTTTACAAAGATACTCTTTTTTAAACACCAGTCCCCGTTAATATATCTTAAAAACCCAATCCCAAATACTCGTTCTCATATTTACCTAATCTTTACATCCCTGTTTCGCATAGTTATAATATTCCTGTTAAATAAAAATCAATTATTGATATTATTCAATAGTCATAAAGGACAAAATGGCATCATAAATCTGACTTGTCAGCCTCACCATAATCAACTTTTATATTGAGGTAACTAAGCCAAAAAAACAATACTGCGACTATAACGCTGGCAATAGCCCAACTACACGGCATACTTGACATAGATGAACCTGTATGAAAACTTTTAAACCAGCCAATCAAATATATCAAAGTAAGAAATAAGGCAAAAATTCCACCAATACCAAACAAAGTTCGCATTGTTTCTCCGAAATAACGAACCTTACCATACCTCCTTCTAAAGGACACTATCTCAGCCTCGTACGGATTAGTGGAATAATATTGAGCGCAAACATTAGCATACGCATCTTCAAGCCAATCCATATCACGTTGCACAAAAAGGCTCATTATGCCACCGATCTCAGGAGAAGCTGTACCACCTATTTCACCGCTTCCATTATCAAAATGGAATCTTATCCAATTAAACGCGTCTTTTTTCATAATCAGATTATCCCGGTACCTTTCAACCTTACATTCGGGATAATAAAGCTCTATTATAGCTCCGACTCGATCCAAATCGTGTTGGATTGACTGCTCAAATTCATTCATAATATTGATATTATTTATTATCATTATCATCTAAACATTGCTCTTATAAACACGTAAACGACAGCCAAAAGCATCGCACCAAATAAAAAGACCCAGAATCTCATAAGGCCGGATAGTTTTGCCTGCTTTCTGATCTTATGTCTCAATTGCTCCATGATCCCCCTACAATAGTCGAGATTGCGATTAAGCCTTACATTTTCAAGACATTCATCATAAGCTTCGCGATATAACCCAGTGGAGATATAACCCTCCACCTTCTTTTTCAATTGTTCCAATTCCCAATAATCTTTCGAAACTGAAGCATTTGGTGAAGCATTTGGCGACTTGTTTGAATCTTTTTGCCTATGCGTTTTAGTGGATTTTGATTGCTTCCCTTGTTCTGTGTTCCTATTTTTCGATACGGACTGTCTTATCGGGTTACTCTCATTGCTGCAGAACCACACGCAGAGGAGTGTCGAATCGCGTTGCGTACGGTCCAGACGCATCGATCGGCATATCGCTTCGATACAGTATTCCGATGCACGGCCCGTCAGATCGCGACGGATAATATGCTCCGTGATCTCGAATGCTTTTGGCGGTATGGATCCCGTCAGGCAGTACATCGCAGTGGCCGCAATAGCATACATGTCGGCCATAGGCGAAAACTCCGTAATTCCCGCATACTGCTCGGCCGGAGCAAATCCGGCCGAACAGGCTATCATGTTCAGTCGGGTCGTCGGACTCCCGTCATCATTGTAATGCTTGGTGAGCCCGAAGTCGATCAGCACCGGTCGCATTTCGCCATCCTCCTTCTGCTGCAACATTATGTTTGTCGGCTTGATGTCGAGATGTGTCGTTCTGAATGAATGAAGCTCACTGACGGCATCCATTACCGGCCGAAGCAACGCACGCGTTTCATCTTCCGTCAGACGGCCTTTCAATTTCACATAGTCCGACAACGACGGTCCGTCGATATATTCCATCACATAATAGACCGTCCCGTTGGCTTCAAACACCTCGTTGATACAAACTATATTCCGATGATGAATCCCGAGCCGCTGGAGTCGGGTGGCCTCTTTTAAGAAACTGCGTTTGGCATCCTCCACCCATCCGGCCTGAGAGCCGCTGTACACCATCTGTCGGGTAGACGCGTCGCGTTCACACATCTCCGACGGGAAAAATTCCTTCATGGCAAAAGAAGTGCGCACTGTGATATTGCCCACTCTCACTTCGCCGGTCACATGATATGTTATTCCGAATCCCCCCTGGCCAAGCACCTTTTCAACACGATATTTCCGCTCGGCACTCTTCAGTTCAAACCCTACAGGCAGCGCAACCCGCTGTACATCAGTCCGTTGCCTATCAGATGGGGGGGGTAAAATTCATATTTAATCCATTTAGATCACAAAGTTAACCCATTCACTCCAAACATCCAAATATCTCCCCGCCTTTTTCTAAAAGAGTCGCTCGAAAGTCGCTCAAAATCACAGAAGTCGCTCGAAATTCACTCTCTAATGACCCTAAGGCCCTTAAAGTCCTTTACCCCCCCCCTCAAAACAAAAGCGGTGCATCAAAACACACTGGCTTTGACACACCGCTTTCGTATTTGCGGCAGGTGTCCGCTACAGACCGGAAGGCCTACAGCGAACGCACCCGTTATTAATCCTGATTGAGGTTGACGCGCTTGAATTCTACGGCAACCAGACCTTTCTGAGCTTTTTCGAGATACTGGCCGATGGTGAGCGTAGCATCCTTGACAAATTCCTGTTCGAGAAGACAGTTCTCTTTGAAGAACTTGTTGACACGGCCCTTGGCGATATTTTCCATCATCTGCTGAGGCAGATTGGCGGCCTTGGCCTCGGCTGCTTCCTTCATGATCTGACGGCCTTTTTCTGCCTCTTCGGCTGTGATCCAACCCTTCGACATATTGGATTCGATGTGATCTTCCGAGTCGAAGTGATTGGGGTTGAGACCGTTCTTTTTCAGAGCGGCTTCAACTGCCTTGCGGATCTGCTCTTCACGGGTCTTGTCGATGGCCACGTTGTATTCCGTTTCGACAACCTGGGCGGGAACGCTGTCACGATCGACAGCCACGGGATTCATCGAAGCGACCTGCATGGCCACGTCGCGGCCCACCTGATAGTCCACGCCTTCGAGGTTGAAGCCCACGATAGTGGCGAGCTTGTTGCCCTGATGGTTATAGGAAGTTGTCGAGGGAGCTTTGATGAATTCATAGGCGCCGAGTTCCATCTTTTCGCCGGTCTTGCCGCTTTCCTCAACGATGAGGTCGGCGATGGTCTGGCCGTCGAGCACGATAGCTTTGAGTTCGTCGATCGAAGCAGGCTTTTCAGCCATGGCGGCGTCGAGGATTTTCTTGGTAAGGTCAACGAAACCGGCGTTCTTGGCCACGAAGTCAGTCTCGCATTTGAGAGCGACGATAGCGGCGAATTCGCCTTCGTTTTTCGAGAGGACGCAGCCTTCGGAGGCCTGGCGGTCTTCACGTTTGGCAGCTACTGCCTGACCCTTCTTGCGGAGAATCTCGACAGCGGCTTCAATGTCGCCGTTGGTTTCGGCGAGCGCTTTTTTGCAGTCCATCAGGCCGGCGCTAGTGAGGTGGCGCAGCTTGGTGATTTCTGCCATTGTTACTGCCATATCTTATTAATGTGTGTTAAGATGTTTTTTAATGATTTGATTATTCTGCTGCGGGAGCTTCGGTTGCAGGAGCCTCAGTTGCGGGAGCTTCTGCTGCGGGAGCCTCAGCCTCGGACATGGCAGAGAGGCTCACGCGACGGCGCGCCCGACGGGGGGAGGG
>CAJJOX010000009.1 GCA_905193485.1 uncultured Porphyromonadaceae bacterium
GGCGGATTGTCACGGGACGGATTCACGCGATTGGTGAGGATCACGACTATTATCTGATTGGTCGGATCAATCCAGAAGCACGTTCCGGTGAAACCGTTATGCCCAATCACCGTCGACGGCATTCCGATTTCTTCCATTGATTTAATGCGCGATGCGCGGTCAAAACCAAGCCCCCGGTCGGAGATGCGGCTTTTGTCTGTAGTAAAAAGATCTACGGTGGACTCATCGAATATGCGGACATCACCGTAAGTGCCTCCATTGAGCCAAGTCTGGCACAGTTTTGCGATATCGCCTGCATTGGCAAACAATCCGGCATTGCCCTGCACTCCTCCGCTATAGGCCGCCTTCTCATCGTGGACATATCCGCGCAATGTCTGACGTCGCAGGAATCCGTCGTATTCTGTGGCCGCTACATTCGTGAACCCTTTTTCCGCCGGACAGAACATGGCTGTGGAAGCTCCGATCGGGCCAAAAATATTTTCGGCAACCCATCGTTCATGATCAATGCCGGTCAACTCTTCTTCCATATCCTTTAGTATGCAAAAATTCAGACAGCTATATAGGTATTTCTTTGTTACGGGTTTAGCAGCGTATATCGCATCAATCATGCGTTTGACCATATCACGGCTGCCGTAGATGTCTTTAGCGACAGCAACAGGAAACCGGTTAGAGCGTGTAGGCCGGAAAAGATCGTGACGAAGGCGTGCCTGGCGGTGTCCCCATACGTTTTTATCGACCTTGACCGTGTAAGGTGCTCCGTATCTATATTTCATAAGCTTACCGGAAAACGACGCAGAGTCGACCATCAATGCGAATGTGTTGACAGTTGCCGGCAATCCCGATTCATGATATAGCATCTGACGCACGGTAATATCTTCTTTATCCGTATCACGCAGCCTCGGCAGATAACGCGACACTCGTTCGTCAAGTTTGAACGCTCCCCGGTCATAAACTTTCATCAGCCCGGCCAAAGTGGCAGTGGCTTTCGTCATGGATGCGATATCGAAGAGTGTGTTGCGGTTGACCGTTTTCCCGTTTTTACCCGATTCGGTTTTTCCGAAAGCCTTGTCGTAAACGACATAACCATTGCGAGCGACAAGCACCTGACAACCAGAAAAAGATCCTTTAGAGATGTTCAGCGCTATGATTGAGTCAATTGCTTTGTCAAGGCAAGGGGCGAATTCCTGGTCGGCAGGCGATGAATATCCGAGTCTGGTCTTGTTGACGGAGACGCCATCTCCTTTCATTGCCAGACCTTTAATTGATGATTTCAACCTGGCATCAGTGGCAAGGCCGCCAAAGATTATTTCGGCAGCATATTTCTGATCCGTGTCGGAAGTTCCTCCGGCCGCGACAAAGGTTCTGAGCGGTCCGACTGACGAAAAAGCTGAAATATCCTTGTCAGGAATGAAGAAAACGACAATGGATGATGCCGGATTGAAAATTTGGCGGAATCGTCGGACCGCATCAGCATCGGAAGAAAAAACGGCAATGATATTACGATTCCTGTGGTCGGTTTCAGATGACAAAGCGACATAGCGTTTACAATAGTCTTTAAATGTGTCGCCATCATTGTTCCCAATGGTCACAATGCCCAAATTTCCTGTTTCAAGATGCCCGACCGGAATCAAATGATCTTCATCCTTGACCACTACCACATCCGCGATGGCTAAGTTTAATGTCATTGCGGTGATAAGGCATAACAAAAGAGCGCTGCATCGACGGAATACAGCAATGTGGCAAATTGGGGTCATCATAATCTTAATCCGGCATTTAAATCGGCAATTCCCGGGAGATTAACCGGGAGTTTTCCGGTTATCGGCTGAAGACCAAATACGGCATCGGCCGCGGCAAGGCGCAATTGCGGGATGTCGTCATAGGCCAGAAGCATAGATTGCAATGATTCCAACCGATCGAATTTTGTCATTTTATATGGATTAATGAAGAACACTCCGATACATTCGCGTTCAGCACCGATGGATTTAAACGCATGTAGAGTTTTGTCGGTATTATTGTAGACGGCCACGATCGCGACATCGGCATTTTTAACTGCCTTCATGATTTCAGCCGGGACAATTGCCGCGTCGACATTGTATACTTTTGCGTCTGAAAGAGCAGTGCAACGTTTGCCGAAATCGTCGATCCCTTTCATGCCGAGATTGACAACCACAACACGCTTCTTGGGGGACTCTGCCTTAACCGGCATGGTGTTCCCATCGTTTTTCAAAAGTGTCAGCACTTTGCGTGACATTTGTGAGATTATTGAATCGGCATGTGTCGTATTCAATCGTGCCGACAGACCTTTCACGTCAATCCGCGGCTTTTTATTTAGACCGAGTTTATATTTGTATTTGAGAAGGTCGCGGCAACGACGGTCAATTTCACTTTTGTCGATCTTTCCCGCTTTTACAGCCGCTTCCACAGCATTAAGATCTGAAACCGGAGCGGAAGAGCCAAGGAGCACGTCGGCACCGGCAAGGAATGCGCTGACACAATTGTTCTCATTTTTGACGGTAGCCCCTTTCATTGCAAGAGCATCGGTAAATATAAGCCCGTCGAAACCGAGAGAGTCCCGAAGCCATGATGTGGTTATGGCTCTTGAGAGAGAGGCAGGCGTACCGCTTTTATCAAGGGCCGGCACTTTCAGATGTCCTACCATGACAGCCGGCATACCTGCGTTAACTGCCATGATGAAGGGTCGCAAATCGACATTGCGTAACGTGGAAATGGAATGGTCGATTGTTGGCAGAGCTTTATGGGAATCGACAGAGGTATCACCATGTCCGGGAAAATGTTTGCCGACCGGCATAACACCACCCTTGGCCATCCCACGGCAATATGCTACTCCGAGTCGACCCACCATCTGAGGATTCTCTCCATAGGAACGGTAGCCGATGACCGGATTGTTGGGGTTGGCGTTGACATCAAGGTCCGGTGCAAAATTAACTTGTATTCCCATGAGGCGGCATTCGCGAGCCATTTCTTCTCCATAAGCTTCCATGAGTGCTTCGTCATCGGCCGCGCCAAGAGCTATGTTGTGTGGAAAGCGCGGGGTGCCCGGTATGCGCATGGATAATCCCCATTCTCCATCAAGCGTGATAAGAAGCGGCACTTCAGCTTGAGCCTGTCCCTTATTAATGAGATCCGCATAACATTCAAGCGAACCTTTGCCCAGAAGAAAACCGCCCATCTTTTCCTGCGAAATCACACGTTTGAGTTTCTGATAGCCTGTGGCATTATTCGTAATATCAAGACGGGGAACAAAAAGCTGTGCGATACGACGTCGCAAATCAAGCGTTTTCATTACCGAATCCGCCCATATCCCAGCCTGTTCATCGAGATTCGAATCGTTGAATACGGTTGGCGGGTCTACGGCTATGTTGGAGATGGCGGTGGCGCTTCCGTTGCTTTGAGGTTTGTCAGCCGAAGCTTTGTGGTTGCATGCGATCATGGCAACCGCAGTGACAGTAGCGGTGGTGAAAAGTGTTAATAACCTGTTATTATTCATTATTCCGTGGCTGATGTACGTATTATTGGTTATCTATGCGCCGCATTCTGAGAGTGGGATCAGGACGTTGTTTTTTCTTTTTCAGGAATCCGGTTTCAAAAGCGTTTATCATATCGTCGTAAAGATAATTGTCACTTTGAGCGATAATTTTTCCATGTTTAAGCGGTCCCATTCCATCGTTGCCTTGAGCAAGATAGTTTATCGTAGCTACATAATATGTGCGTGAAGGATCGATAGGCTTGCCGTTGACCGTGGCTGTGATGCATCGGCGACCGGCCACATCCATATCTGCCCGCACATTACGGCTCACGCCATTGCCTCCATGCGCAGCGAGGCTGTCAAGGGTTGCGGCAAGATCTGCGCCTGATATTTCGAGAACGACCTCATAGTTGTCGAAGGGGAATGCCTGCATTATCATTCCTTTTGTGATATCGCCCGCCGGGAAAGGAGAACGTATGCCGCCAACATTAACTATAGCCATATCGATTTTTTTTGGGGTCAGCCGGCGTGAATCGTCATAGACAAAGTCAGCCATCCAGTTCATCAGCTGGGGACGACATTCAAAGGGCGCGGCGGCTGAACCGACTTTAATTGCATAGATTGAGTCGACGGGATGTTTATATGGAGCAATCAGTCGTTCCAGGTCGGTATTGCGTCGGGAGTCAAGCCTGTCAGTCACTGTAATTATTTTTGAATCGGTCTTTCCCGTATTGAGATCGATGACTATTTCACCCAAGTTGGCTCCGTATCGGCCTGTCTGGGCAACAAGAACCGTATCGCCCGCAAGATTAGTAAATCGCGAAGGGAGAGCATCGGAAGCATCAGGGTTGATCAAAGTGTGACTGTGCCCCCCAATAATCACATCAATGCCTTCGGTGTTGCGTGCAAGGATAATGTCGGATAATTCACGGCTTTCGTCATATCCGATATGAGTCACAGCAATCACATAGTCGCATTTTTCTATATGTCGAAGATACCATGCCATGGCATTGGCGGCTTTAATTGCGTCATTATAGACAACTCCGACACATTTTGCCGAATCAATCAGTCCTTCCGGACGGATGTTGATCGCCATGAATCCTATGCGCTTACCATCTACGTTTTTTATTGTGTATGGTTTGAAATAACGGCCGATATTTGTGTCGGAAAGATCATAGTTGGTTGCAATCAGGTCGGCATCGAGCCCTTTAAGATATTTTTCGAGTTTCATCATGCCATTGTCAAATTCATGATTGCCAAGAATCTGCACGTCATATCCGAGAGCGTTCATCACTTTCTGTTCGACATCGCCTTCAAAAAGAGTGAAGTATAACGACCCCTGCAAAACATCACCGGCGTCAACGAGCAGCACGTTAGGCTCGACTGAACGCACGCTGTCTATTAAAACTTTACGTCGTAGCACCCCTCCAAGATTATTCCTATAGTATGGATCAATAATGCTATGGGTGTCGTTGGTGTGAAGAATCACAAGTCTGTCGGAATCATTTCCGTAGACCGGCAGCGATAAAGCTAACGAAGCTATGGCCGCAATGCCGGCAAACGTTTTTTTTAGGTTAAATCTGGTCATGATTGTCTGGATTCAATTCTTTTCAACGAAATTAGCAAATAAGTAGACCGTCTGCAAATTCCTGTTATATTTTTAAAATTATTTAGAAATTACATCATTGTCGTACATTTCGGTAGGATCAGACACAACAACGGCACGTGATCGTCTGAAGACCGAAATCACGTGCCGATGAATTTAAATAAGCGGATTAGTTTTTGTCCGGAACAATCTGCGGAGGCTGTGCCGGCGTTTTGGGACGTTCGATGCCGTCGCGACGCAAAAGCGCGTCGATGGTCGGTTCTTGACCACGGAAGCGGCGGTAAAGTTCGGCAGGATGTTCCGTGCCGCCTTTCATCAAAACGTTGGTGCGGAATTCCTCAGCGCTTTTCTGGTCGAAAATTCCATTTTCTTCAAATTTCGCGAATGCATCAGCATCAAGAACCTCGGCCCATTTGTAACTATAATATCCGGCAGCATATCCGCCTCCAAAGATATGACCGAATTGCGGTGAGGTCATTGAGCCTTCGATGGGGGCAAACATCTCGACCGATTTCCCGGCTTCTGCTTCAAAAGCGGCCGGATCTGATACCGGTTCGGTGATTGTGTGCCATGCCATGTCGATAAGTCCGAAATTAAGTTGACGCATGCAAGCGTAAGCTGCTCCGAATTGTGACGAAGCGACGATTTTGTCAACACAGTCCTGAGGGATGGGTTCGCCGGTCTGATAATGACGGGCAAAACCGTCAAGGAAAGTTTTTTGCGTGAGATAGTTTTCATTGAATTGAGATGGGAGCTCAACGAAATCGCGATAGACATTTGTGCCTGAGAGCGAAGCATAGCGGGTGTTGGCGAGCAAGCCATGAAGAGCGTGGCCGAATTCATGGAGGAAAGTTTCCACCTCATAAGGTGTCAGCAGAGAGGGCTTGCTTTCAGTCGGCTTGGTGAAGTTCATTACAATTGAAACATGTGGCCGTGAGTTATTTCCATCGGCATCGATCCATTGAGGTTTGAACTCAGTCATCCACGCGCCGGGACTTTTGCTCTCGCGGGGAAAGAAGTCGGTGTAAATCACACCAAGGTATGAGCCGTCACGATCTTTGACTTCAAAAGCCTTGACATCCGGATGATATGTGGGAATATCTTTATTTTCAACAAACGTAAGACCATAAAGCTTGGTGGCAAGTCCAAAAACACCTTCGATAACGTTGTTTAATTCAAAGTAGGGCCGGAGCGCTTCTTCATCGTAGTCGTATTTGGATTGTTTGAGTTTATTGGCGTAATAGCTGTAATCCCAAGGCTGGATCTTAAACGACGCGCCTTCAAGATTGGATGCGAATGCATTGAGCTCGTCAAATTCTTTTTGCTGTGCGGGGCGGTAGGCATCACGCAATTCATTGAGGAGATTATAGACATTGGCAGGATTTTCGGCCATTGTGTTGACCAATGAATAATCAGCATAGGTTTCAAATCCGAGTAGATTGGCGAGCTGACGGCGTTTGTCGACTATCTGACAGATTATATCAAGATTTGAAAATTCGCCCTTTTGATTGCGTCCGGTGTAAAGACGATACATATTTTCGCGAAGATCACGGCGGTCGGAATATTTCATGAAGGCCATATAGGTAGGCTGTGCGAGAGTGAAGAGATATTCCCCATTCCTGCCTTTTTCTTTTGCTGCGAGAGCGGCAGCTTCGACCACGCCTTCAGGAAGCCCTGAGAGATCGTCGGCGGAGAGCCAGATTTCATAGGTGTTCAGTTCCTTGAGCACATTCTGGCTGAATTTTGTGGCAAGTTCACTTAGTTCGGCGCTTAAACGGCGGTATGTTTCTCTGTCGTCGCCTTCGAGAAGTGCGCCATTGCGTGTGAAACTGTCGTAAGTGGTTTTCAGAAGCATCATGTCTTCCGGTGTAAGCTTATATTGTTCACGATGATCCCAGACATATTTTACTTTTTCCCACAGTCTGGTGTTAAGAGAAATTGTTGTTGAATATTCAGAAAGAAGTGGCGATATCTTCATGGAAATTTCCATCATGCGGTCATCGGCCATTGCAGAGGAGAGCGGAAAGAAAATATTGAGAACGCGATCAAGCTCTTTACCGGAATTTTCAAGTGCTACGATTGTGTTTTCAAAATCGGGAGTGGCGCGGTTGTTGCAAATGGCTTCAACTTGCTGAAGACCGAGGCGTATGCCCTCGCGAACTGCCGGTTCGTAATCGTCGGTTGAAATTGATGGGAACGGAGCGGTGCCGTGAGGTGTATTGAACTCGCCAAGCAACGGATTGGCCGGAATTGATTGTGCCTGTGTCATGATTGCAATTGTAGATAGTGCGGCTGCACACAAAAATTTATTCATATTTAGGATGCTGATTTATTTATTCAGATATATAGTCGCAAACGATGTCGATTATATCGGGACTCACGCCTGCAGCTACGAGCTGCTGGCGGTCGTGGTGTATTCGCATGAGAAGCGCATCAACAGTTTCGCCGGCAACCTGGCGTGATGTGTTGTAGTAATTCAACGCCTCGCGGTAGTGTTTCAGTGCCATCTGAAGATGTGCAATATTGAGATAGTCGGAAGCCGTAGGCGAGAGCTTGAGCAACCGGTTATAATATTCCTCGCTCCGCTTTAAATCTCCGGAAAGAAACAGGCACCAGGCAATTGGTCGAAGTGCGCGATGTGAGTTGGGAGAAAGGTATTCAACCTTAAAGTAACGCTTTAACGCATCGGCATAGTCACCCATTGCCATAAGACAATGGCCGACGTTTAATGCGGCCGAAATATCGTTCGGCTTAATATCTTCGACACGTTTGTAGTATTGAAGCGCCTTAGGTGTGTCGCCTGTCATTTTATAGCATTGAGCTATGCGGCGTAGAGTCCACACGCTGTCGGGATGCAGAAGCTCGCTGCGCAGATACATGTCAAGAGCTTTCTCTATCTGTCCGGTTTGCTGGAGCGAATATCCGCATTTTTGAAGAATTTGCGGGGATGGTTTGGGCCGGGACAGCAAAAGGTCGAAAACCTCGAGAGCTTCCTGATGATATCCGCGTTTAAAATAAAATTCGGCTATGACTGTAAGTGTGTCGTTATCGTCGAAGAAATGCGAAAGCAGATCGATTGATGCCAGATTGACTGGGGTCGCAAATGGATTATAGAAATCGGTTTTGCGACGGTAAAGATTGAAGAACCGATATAAATCCTGAATATATTTATTGCAGATGTTCCGACGTGTGTCGGCATCGGGATTCAAGTTGGCATTATTAATTTCAGCGATATTAATATTCTGGATCTTAAACTGATCGAGCATCATGCGGCGGTTGGCTGCGGGTATGCGTTCGAGAGATAGGATGATTGAGTATTTGTCACTGTCGCATATCATAGGTGATGCCGAAATGAGTTCAACAATTTCGGATCCGCCAAAACCGACAATACCGGTAACAGCTGTATGCTCCGGATAGAACGGCAGGAACCATTCGGCCGGATTGTTAAAAAAAGGAAATGCTTTCATGTGTGAAAAAGTGCTCATCATCACGTCGCCTCCATCAGACTGTAGTTCGCTGAGTTCCTTGAGTTTGTCGGACAATCCGGATTTATCGAACAGTTCGGACCATTCCGGATTTTCATCGATTGAAAGCATTTCTTCAGGAGATTCTCCGGATTTTTTGATCTTGTCCATGATATCAGGACGTAATTTGATCATAGTCGGGAGCACTTCATCGTTAAGCGTGCGGGAAATACGTTCGGTATCACGTGTGCGCACAAGCTCCATGAACGCCATTTTCAAATCGGAATGCCACTGCGGCAATTCGGCAATAGAATCAAGCGCATTTCGGATGCGGCGACCGGTCAGGGAGTTGCGATGGCGCCACATGCTTATGAGCAACCCGCACAACGCTCTCATTGATATACGGACATCTCCATCGACATATATATGAGCGAGAAGCAGGATGCGCCGCTCGTCGTAGTATTCCAATGCACCAAGCGTGAGTGCGGAAACCAACAGCTCTTTAAAATAATCAGGGAGCGCACCGTCTGAAAATATTTCGGAAATACGGGTGTATTGCTCTGAAGTCAGCGGAGAAGTAACCCAGATTAAATTAAATATCCGTGATGCGAGCTGTTCGATTTCGCGCTGCCGGGCGAGAGCTTGGGATGAATCGGCATTTTTGCCTGTGAGGGTATCGCGGGAAAACGCGGCATAGTCTGATTTATATTTGTCGATCAGATCGCAAATAGATGAGTCTGGCTGCAGAGCCTCATATCGGATTACGCTGAAATATTGTCGCGGTGAAGATGGGATCTCGGCCTGACGCATGACGGCTGACGCCATGCGTCGAATATCGTTGGTGATGTCGGCCAGAAGATCGCCTCGCGATGGATCATCGATTCCGTCAAGAGCATAACGGCACAGATACCCGTAGCTTTCGGCGATGGTGTCAATGTCACGCATCATTTGCCATGGGGCGCCGGATGCGGCAGCCATGCATTTAAGCTGGTCGACGGCTTTTAAGATCCTGTGTTCGGCAAGATAACGACGTATGAGGTTATATGTTGACTGAAGATTGTTCATGTGCATATGTGTTACAAAGATACGTATTTTTCAGCTACAAAATTCATGCCAAAGCATCTATTGAATTATTAATTCAGTAATTTTGCAATTAATTATGAAATATCCCAAGATGCATATTGACGACGAAACATGGTTATGGATTGCTGAAAATCATAATGCAGATGTCGACAGGCTTCGATTGTCGGCACATGGCGATGAAGATAAAATGTTTGCAATCACGCAGATTGACTGCCGCCGCCGCACGCGTCGGAAGCTGGGCGCTACGCTTGCTCATGTTCCGAGATTCATTTTCCCGTCGACTTTGGCCGCCCAACAGTCGACATCTGATGCACTTGCGGCGTTCCATGCATCCCTGGTCGGGAATGGGGATCGCGTAATAGATATGACAGGAGGGCTTGGAATAGACGCATTGCATATCGCCCAAAATGCCTCGAGTGTCGCATACTATGAGTTGAATCCACTCACAGCAGAATGTGCCGCTTATAATTTCCGGATGATCAATGCCGATAATATAGCTGTGCATTGCGCCGATAGCGTGGACTCTATACGTCAGATGGCGAAAGATGAGGCAGATGTGATCTTTATTGATCCGGCGCGTCGAGGCGATGACGGACGGCGGTTATTTGCGCTTAGTGACTGTATGCCGGATGTGACAAAAATACTCGACTCTATGCTTTATGCCGCGCCTGAGGTGATCATAAAAGCATCGCCGATGCTTGACGTCTGTGCCGTGCTTAGAGAGCTACATTCGGTCAAACGAGTCGTAGCGCTCGGCACCGTGAGTGAGTGCAAAGAGTTGCTGATCATTTGTGAGCGCGGATTCAAAGGTGAGCCGATGAGGGAATGCCATACGCTTGATCCCGACAGCGGTGTAACCGTTTCAAAGATTGAATATTATAAAAGCGAGGATGATAAGGCCCAATTGTCATTCGCCTCACCTGTTTCAGGCAACATAATTTATGAACCATATCCTTCCACATCAAAAATTGGAATAAGGGCATTGTTATGTAAGCTCACGGGTGCAAGGCGTCTGGCTCCCGATACGGATTTTTATTGCAGCGAATTTCTTTTGGACTCCTTTCCGGGTTTAGCTCTTGAAATAGTTGAAGGACGGGTGATGAGTAAAAAAGCCATTAAGGAAGTCGCCGCTAAATATCCCGCCATAGACGTGACGGTCAAAAACTTTCCGATGACAGCCTCGGAGTTGACCCGTAAATTGCATTGCCGCCCCAATGGACGCCTGCGATTGATCGCATGTTCCGACAGCGAAGGGCAAAAGCATCTCTTTGTGTGTCGCCCCGTCTGAGCCGTGAATGACAACGATGCGTCACTTCTCGAACATACGTGCGATTGAGCGTTTGTCCTCACGCTCTTTGATGGCCTGACGTTTATCGTATTCTTTTTTGCCACGGCCGATACCGATAACCATTTTGGCAAGGCCGCGGTCGTTGATGAATACACGCAACGGCACGATGGTCATGCCTGTTTCTTTTCCACATTTAGCCAACCTTGCAATCTCTTTTTTGTTGAGAAGCAATTTGCGGTCGCGACGTTCGGCATGATTGTTGTAAGTGCCGTAGAAGTATTCGGCGATATACATGTTCTTTATCCATACTCCGCCATTGGCGACATAACAGAATGTATCCACGAGGCTGCCTTTGCCTTGTCGCAGCGATTTGATTTCTGTGCCCGTCAGCACAATGCCAGCGGTGAATGTTTCGGAGATGGCGTAGTCAAAAGTGGCACGCCGATTCTTTATATTGACTTCAGACTGTTTCATATGCAATGTTAGACAGATGTCATGACGGGAGAATGAGATTGAAGATGTACTGTATGAAATACGGCGGCACTATAACAGCAAAGAGCGTTATAAGCATGAATGTGCCCACGCCGCTAAAGCTTATGTTGAGATAACGCAACCCCCTCCATAGAATATAAAAGACATAGACGGGCAACACCAATACGAGAGCCATATCTACGGGCATTAAATTCTGGATGAATCCGCAAAGGGCAAGAAGACCAGTGCCGTAAATCAGAAATGTGTGGCATTTGGTCATGCTGAGCTCGCCATCGGTCACCCCCGGCAGATAAAGGGTAAAAGCAAAGGTGGCAATGAAATATGTCACAAAATATTTTATAAAACCTACGACAGCCTGCTGTAAAAGTATCAGAGCCGATATGTCGGGATTATATATCATGTGCATATAGACCGAGAGCGAAACGACAGCAACGAAAGGAATGAGCCCTTTGACGAGAAGTTCACGCGCATCGAATCCGTCAGCAGAAATATCCTCCCATCCTTTGACAGGCGCGAGGACAAGTTGAATCATATCGCGAAGATAGTATAAGAATAGCATATATATTGAGGATGCTTGTAAAGCGTATGCAAATATAGCTCATTTTTCCGATGCATCCATATCCGTAATAAATCTTTTTCCGAGGGTTTCAGAATGTGAAATGTAAAGCGATTCGGACGCCGCCCTTGGCCGATGAGGATCGTCCTTCCCGATATGTGAGCCGCCAGACATAGTCTACGCGTAATATCTTGAATATATTATCGATGCCGACGGATGCTTCAATATATGGTTTAGATGTCATGAGCTCAGCACGTGCTTCTTCCGGAAATCTGAATTGGCCCGGATTGAGTTCGGGCCGGTTTTTTTTACTGAGATGTCCCCACAGTCCACGTATGGCAAACACTTCTCGAAGCTTGAGCTTGCGCAACAACGGCACATAATTGAAGATGGCGCCATTTGCCCAATAAGTAAGATCAAGATGGGCGTATGAATCATTTATAAACTCCATCGGATCCATCAGGGCAAAACTTTCAGGCTGTATGGTGTAGGAAAGGTTGGCATTTGGGATAAGCAGATCGGGATATGGGCTCCGGGCCCATAAATGGCCGCCTTTAAGCAGTGCGTCGAGATAACCGAATGCCGAAAACCAGAATCGCTGCGAAACGCTGAGCTCGGTAACGCTCAAGGCAAAACGATTTCCTGCGAAACCTTTTGGCGCGAATCTATGACTTAGCATCACCACCGGTTTTTCCGGTGCTATAGGGATGCGCGTGGTCTTGGTCTGATAGAACTTTTCGCCTGGTGCATAGCGTAAAGAAACGGCAAAAGATGTGACGTCGTAATGTCCGAATGCTTGTCCCATGCCATTGATAAACGGAGTGGCGGCCGATGGTTCCTGTCGGCAATGGTCGACATCAGCGGTCAGCGAGAAGTTATTCTCAAGTTCAAGGATATATTCCAGTTTTTCAGTACGGCGATATGTCATGAGCCGGTCATCATGCCGTTTGAATGACAGAAACATATTGTCGGGATTGGTGAATGCATAATGCTGACCAAGATGATCCATATCATATGACGCGGAAAAGCGCAGTGCATGGATCGGGAACTCGCGTGGATGATAGCGTTTGTCATGAAACGAATATTCGAGTTCAGCACCATATTTCCACCTGTGGTCGCGAAGGCCGTAAGCACCGTAGCCTCGAGCAAAAAAACGTGGACTTAGATTTGCCGTGGTCATTCCTCCAAGGCGGAATCGATAACCTTCGACTGTATTATGGCTGACCGTGGTATTGACAGGCCCAATGTCAAATTTGCTTTTCGAGCCGGGAGCCGTGTTGATATAGCCGGTAGCAAAAATCTTTACAATCTTTTCACCCCAATAATATAATGGCACCTGACGTATCTGAGCCGACATAGGCCCGACGGCCGCTTCGCCGCGACGCAACGGTATTGAGCGCCGGGAATCCCAATAGACGGAATCACGGTCGAGCGCTCCGGAATTTTTTATGGATCCGGCCGGAATTTCGTAGACATACCATTCGCCGTGAGGTTGGAATGAATGGTTGGAGTATGCTGTGTTTCGACGGAAATATAATCCTTGAGTGCCGGGTAAAGCTTGGACTTCGGCAATGAGATCATCACGCATGAGCAGGCGTGAGCCGTCGGGGGCGCGTTGAAATTCCTGATTGATGTAAATATTTTTGATGAAATTAAGATTGATGTCGCGAGGTACGTTCATCACCACTTTACGAATGAACATGGTAGAATCGCCTTGCGGGACATAAATTTTGCCTGTGAAGCCAAAAGATTGTGCGTTGTGAGGCACAAACGACAATTCAATGCATCGCTCGCCACCTATATCGACGGTATCTGTCAGATAAAACTTGTAGAAGTCTGGGGCGAGCCGGCCAAGCGGGCTCACGAATTTATTATGAAGCAAATATATGTCATTCTGATAAAGATCTATGTCGCTGAAAAAATCTTCATAGAGAATGCGCATGTTTTCTTCGTCAAGAAAATCGTCAAGTCCGCGCTGACTCACGCCGTCGATGAATTCTTTTTCGGATTTTGGCTCATGCCTGTAGTAGTTGGTGGAGAATTTCTCACGCATGCTGATGTTAAGAATCGGAGAACCTGAAACTTCCGATGTATCAATATATTCCCGAAGCATTCCGAACTTTTTCAGTAAAAGATTCTTGTCGTTGTCGGGATTGATATCATTGAGAGCAATTGTGATGCGTTCATATTTATCAAAACTATAATAATCGTTGCGGCGAGGGTTATTGAGTCCGCTGCGGTCACGTATGCTGTTCACAAAATCGACTGCGGGGTTGTTTTTTTTGCTGTATTTTTCTTTGCGCGGGCGCACGACCACTTCTTTAAGCTGCAAGCCGTCGGCCGCGATCGGAATAGTGATGCGTCGGCTGTTGTCGGCGGCAAGTTTTTTAGATGAATACCCCATTGCGGTGACAATGAGGGTGTCGCCCGGTTGCACCGATTTGATCGTGAAGCGGCCGCGTTTGTCGGTAACTTTCCCTTTGCCCGATTTGATCAGCTTTACCGATGCAAAGGACACGGGTTCATTTGACGCGGAATCGACAACCACACCTGAAATGTCATAGCCGTTGGCTCCCAGCATAGCCGGAGCAGTCACGGACATGATGACGGCAAAAACTATTCTCAGTGCAACTCTGATCATGGCTGTCGGTTATCGGCACATTGGGACGGCGTAGCGGCCGTTGGCGCGCCATCCGTTGCAGATACGGATTAATCATATCGTTCGTATGCATCCACAATCCGCTGCACAAGCGCATGTCTGACAATATCTTTTTTGCAAAACTCCACCTTGCCGATACCATCGACTCCTTTAAGCACACGAAGTGCATGCAGAAGTCCAGAGGTTGTGGAACGCGGAAGGTCGATTTGAGTAGCATCGCCTGTCACGATCATTTTTGCGTTCATCCCAAGACGTGTAAGAAACATCTTTATCTGGTGGGTGGTTGTGTTCTGAGCTTCGTCAAGAACGATTATTGCATCGCTAAGCGTGCGTCCGCGCATGAATGCGAGAGGCGCAATCTGGATCACTTTGGCATCCATGTATTCTTTAAGTTTCGCAGCGGGAATCATATCTTCAAGCGCGTCATAGAGTGGCTGAAGATAAGGATCGATCTTGTCTTTCATGTCACCGGGCAGAAATCCGAGCTTTTCTCCGGCTTCGACGGCGGGTCGTGACAATATGATTTTTCTTGCCTCTTTGTTTTTAAGTGCTCTGACTGCCAGTGCGATTGCAATATAGGTTTTGCCGGTTCCGGCCGGGCCGAGGGCAAAAGTCAGATCGTTTTTGGCGAAAGTGTCGACAAGCTTTTGCTGATTTGGTGTCCGTGCTGAAATCGGTTTGCCGTTTATGCCAAATATGATCACTCCATCGTTTGCCCGATCGTGCGGCTGCTGACCACGCACAACATCAAGAATCACATCTTCGGTGAGATTGTTGTATTTTACACAATATTTTTCAAGTTCGTGAATTTTCTTTTCAAACTCTTCCGTTTCGGAATCATCGCCGATGACTTTTATGACTGAACCGCGTGCTGCAATACGCAGCTTCGGATACAGGTTGCGTATCAATGCGATATTGTTGTTGTTTACGCCGTAAAATGATACCGGATCGGCATTTTCTATGATTATAATACGTTCGATCATTTGCAATGAGGTTACGATAATTCTGCGCTTGATTGCGCAAACTTCATCTATATAATTTTGCAAAGGTAGTAGTTGTTGTCTGATTTTTCAATTTTTTTTCAAAATAGGATAATTGCAACATCCAATTGACTAATTTTGCAGCAAATAATGGATATATGGCTAAAGAAATAGAACGTAAATTTTTGGTGACGGATACCGGTTTTCTGTCGAAACTCATTTCGCATAAACATATCAGGCAAGCATATCTGAGTGATCGTCCGGAAGCAACGGTGCGCTTGCGGGTAACTGATTCGCAAGCATTCATTACGGTGAAAAATAAGAATAAAAAAAACGAGCGCGATGAATGGGAATATGAAATTCCGACATCCGACGCGCTCGAGATGATGGATCGTTGCCAGTGTACGGGAATGATTGAAAAAACCCGCTATATTGACGGCCGTTGGGAAATAGATGTGTTTCACGGAAGGCTCGACGGCCTTGTCATGGCGGAAATAGAACTGCGGACATCCGATGAACAAGTGGTGATCCCCCGGTATATCGGTCGAGAAGTGACAGACGATGCCCGTTACTATAATTCAAGTCTTGCGACTGCCGATATATTGCCTCCCTTTAAATAATAATGTGCCTTGATTCGTTAAATATCAATCACGACGCGTAAGTTTTACAACGTTTTCCACATGGTGTGTATGTGGAAACATGTCGACCGGCTGGACAGCATCGACACGATAACGGGCATCAAGCATGGCAAGATCACGAGCCTGTGTGGCAGGATTGCAGCTCACGTACACGATGCGGTGCGGTGATGCGTTTAGGATCACATTCACTACGTCGACATGCATCCCGGCACGCGGCGGATCGACAATCATGACATCAGGGCGGCCATGCTCCGCGATGAAGCTATCGGTGAGCACATCTTTCATGTCGCCGGCGAAGAAGAGGGTGTTGGTGATTCCGTTGGTTTTGGAATTGACACGTGCATCGGCAATGGCATCCTCGACATATTCGATACCGATCACTCTTCTGGCCTGTCGGGCGACAAAGTTGGCTATGGTGCCGGTGCCGGTATAAAGGTCATAGACGAGTTCGTTGCCAGTCAGACCGGCAAAGGAACGAGCTACTTTGTAGAGTTCGTATGCCTGTAACGAATTTGTCTGATAGAACGACTTCGCCCCTACCCTAAAACGAAGGCCTTCCATTTCTTCTATGATATAAGCCGGTCCGTCGAACACTTTGATCTCCTGATCGGCAATAGTATCGTTGGCTTTAAGATTGACAACATAAAGAAGCGATGTGATTTCAGGGAACTGAGATCTAATCGCCGTCATCAGTTCGTCGATTTTGCGTGTGTCATCCTCTCCGAAAACCATCACCGCCATTACTTGACCGGTCGAGGCAATGCGTATCATCAGTGTGCGCAAAAGGCCTGTCTGATTGCGGAGATCGTAGAAAGAATAGTTGTGCTCTTTGCCAAATTGTTTTACAAACAAGCGGATACGGTTGCCAAGATCCGCCTGAAGGTGACAACGCTCAATGTCAAGCACTTTGTCAAAAGCGCCGGGAATATGGAAGCCTGCCGCATCACGGTCGGGAAATTCCTCTCCGGAGCGCAACTGATCAAAAGTGAGCCATTTCTTATTTGAAAAGGTATATTCCATCTTGTTGCGATATTCCCATATCTTATCCGACCCCTTTATGGGTGAAATCTCAGGGAGCTGCACCTTGGCAATGCGTTGCAATGCATCGGTCACCTGTTTTTGTTTGCATTTGAGCTGAAAATCGTATGGGAGATGCTGCCAACGGCATCCCCCGCACACAGAAAAGTGCTCGCAGCGTGGTTCGCAGCGTAATTCCGACGGATGAGTGAGCGTTTCGATGTGTCCTTCGGCATAATTGCGTTTTTTCCGGTCGATTTTCACATCAGCTATATCACCGGGAGCGCCGAACGGAATAAATACGACCATATCGTCGACACGTGCCAGACTCTGCCCTTCGGCAGCCACATCAATAATTTCCACATCCTTCAGTAAAGGAAGCTCTTTTCGTTTTCTTGCCACAACAAATAGTTTTATTATTTTGGCTGCAAAGCTACTGAAATAACTCTAAACAATGACATGTTCCTGCAAATTTCTTTGAAAATGCTTCGTATATGATTACAGTAGTCGGGCTATTCCCACTCGTATTCCATGCGTTCCATATCGTCTTCGACGAGATTGGATCCCTGCTGCACCTCGATTAATGTCAACGGGGTATTGGCTCGTACTGTATGCAGTGTGCCACGCGGGATGGTGACTACGTCACCTCGCCCGATAGATTTGCGTTCGCCTTCAATGACAATCTCGCCTTCTCCATTTATGAATGTCCAGGTTTGATCACGGTTCGTGCGACGACGATAACTGATCGAGCATCCGGGACGTATGGTGAGTTGTTTGGTCAAAGCAAAAAATCCGTCGGGGTATTCCACATAATCGATCACCTTGTATTCACCCCAGCGCCGTTCTTCGTACATAGGAATTCGACCGATCCCGTCAACAAGATGTTTGAGATTCTCGCTTAAATTCCTTTGCGAAACCAGAATGCCGTCATGAGAGGCAGCCACGACCAGATCTTTTGCCCCGATGCATACGACCGGAACTTCCAGTTCGTTGACGACATAGGTGTTGTCGCATGCCTCGGTAATGACATTCCCAAAAGCGTGCTCCGGGAGTTCGTCGGTAAGTGTGTTCCAGGTGCCAAGATCTTTCCATCGGCCATCATATGGAACAACAGCCACAGATTCGGCTTTTTCGACCACTTCGTAGTCGAAGCTGATTTTCGGCAGAGATGAATAGGAATCCCGCATAGCGTCAAAATCCATACCGGGGAATTTGCTTCGGGCAATTTCGATGAGATAACCGAGCCGGAATGCGAAGACACCGCCGTTCCATAGTGCCCCTTCGCAAATCAGTCTTTTTGCAATGTCGACATCGGGTTTTTCGGTGAAGCGTTTTACCGGACTGATATCATCGGCGGCTACTTCATTCAGATCAGGGACGATGTAGCCGTATTTGGCCGAGGGATATGTGGGTTTTATGCCCATCAGCACAAGATCGGCATCTCCGTTGCTTACAGCATCCGCCATTTTTTCGATGGTTTTGAAATAAGCGTCCTCTGCATAAGAGTCGCACGGCATGACTATCACCGGTTCGTCAGGGCTTGAGCCTTTTGCGTCGAGATAATAACAAGCAAGGAGAATTGCAGGAAAAGTGTCACGCCGACATGGTTCGGTGACGACAGACATTTCATCGCCAAGCTGATTTTCTATTGAATCTTTCTGGCTGATGCCGGTAGCTATGACAATGTCATCGGTTAACCGTGCTGTCTTTATCTGACGCACGACCCGCTGAATCATCGATTCCTTTCCGCCGTCGGGATTGGACAGCAGGCGCAGAAATTGTTTTGAACGGACATCGTTTGAAAGGGGCCACAGGCGTTTGCCCGAGCCCCCGGAAAGCAAAATTATTTTCATCGTTCGGCACGCATGGGATTATTAAGGAAATCGTCGTAGGCAAGGCGAATGCCGTCGGCAAGTTCGGTCTTATACGTCCATCCGAGGTTTGCCGCCTTGCTGACATCGAGGAGCTTGCGAGGAGTGCCGTTTGGCCGTGTATTGTCCCACAGAATTTCACCTTCGTATCCGACAATGGAAGCTACAAGGCTTGTCAGATCTTTGATGGTAAGCTCTTTGCCTGTGCCAGCATTGACGGTTTCATTGCCGCTGTAGTTGTTCATCAGAAAAACGCATAAGTTAGCGAGATCATCGACATACAGGAATTCGCGAAGCGGACTTCCATCGCCCCAACATGTGACACTGCGGGCGCCGGATTCCTTGGCCTCATGGAAACGCCTGATCAAAGCCGGCAACACATGGCTGTGTTCAGGATGGTAGTTGTCGTTGGGGCCATAGAGATTTGTGGGCATCACGGATATATAATCGGTGCCATATTGACGGTTTAGGAACTCGCAATATTTCAGGCCGGAGATCTTTGCAAGCGCATATGCCTCATTCGTCTTTTCGAGTTCGGATGTCAGCAGACAGCTTTCGGGCATCGGCTGTGGCGCCATACGCGGATATATACACGACGAGCCGAGGAACTCGAGTTTTTTGCACCCGTTACGCCATGCGGCATTGATGACATTCATCTCAAGCATCATATTGTCGTACATAAAATCGGCAAGAGCTGACTGGTTGGCGATTATCCCTCCGACCTTAGCGGCTGCAAGAAACACATATTCAGGTTTTTCAGCAGCAAAAAAGTCGTTGACCGCCTGCTGGTTGATCAGATCGAGCTCACGATGGGTGCGAGTGATGATATTGTCATATCCCTGACGCTTAAGTTCACGTACGATTGCCGATCCGACCATTCCCCGATGCCCGGCGACATATATTTTGGAATCTTTCTGCATCATTTCACAATTCCTTTTTCAAGATATTCCGCGAGGTTTGTTTTCACTTGCTCGCCGGCACGCTCTACGGCCACTTTAGCCATATCGGCATCGACCATCAGGTTGACAAGCTGTTCGAATGACGTTTTGCGTGTCGGATCCCAACCGAGTTTTGCTTTTGCCTTTGTCGGGTCGCCCCAAAGGTTGACCACATCGGTGGGGCGGTAGAAGTCTTTCGACACTTCGATCACTACGTTTCCTGTGGCTTTGTCGATGCCTTTTTCGTGTTCGCCTTCGCCGGTAAATTCAAGCTCAATTCCGGCGCGACGGAATGCGTAGAGGCAGAATTCGCGGACGGAATGCTGTTCGCCGGTGGCGATCACGAAATCTTCCGGTTTGTCTTGCTGGAGAATGAGCCACATACACTCGACATAATCGCGTGCGTAGCCCCAGTCGCGAAGCGATGAAAGATTACCGAGATATAGCTTTTCCTGCTTACCCTGGGCAATGCGGGCGGCGGCCAAAGTGATCTTGCGGGTGACAAACGTTTCGCCGCGACGCTCAGATTCGTGATTGAAGAGTATGCCTGAACATGCGAACATATTGTAGGCCTCGCGATATTCCTTCACAATCCAGAAACCATAGAGCTTGGCCACGGCATATGGACTGTAAGGGTGAAACGGAGTATTTTCGTTTTGCGGCACTTCCTCTACCTTGCCATAGAGTTCGGAAGTGGAAGCCTGATAGAATCGACAGGTTTCGGCGAGGCCGCACTGTCGGATACCTTCGAGCAGACGGAGCACGCCTGTCGCGTCGACATCGGCCGTAAACTCGGGAGAGTCGAAGCTCACCTGAACGTGGCTCTGGGCGGCGAGGTTGTAGACTTCGTCAGGCCGCACTTTGTTGAGCACCTGGATTATCGACATCGAGTCGCCGAGGTCGGCATAATGAAGATGGAAGTGTGGTTGTCCTTCGAGATGTGCGATACGTTCACGGAAATCTACCGACGAACGGCGGATGGTGCCATGCACGTCATATCCTTTTTCAAGAAGAAGCTCGGCCAGGAATGAGCCATCCTGACCTGTGATCCCTGTTATTAATGCTGTTTTCATAATTCAAAAAATAGGCCATTGACATATAGAATAAGAGGTCTATAATGTCAATGGCCACAATTCAACTATTTTTATATAAATGTATATATCTCTCTGACGTTAAAAATAATTACAGTCATATCAGTCAACGCCGCCTGCGCCGCCATTGTGGTCAACGCTGAACGGAGTGACGGTGACATTGTAGTTTCCGTATGCGGTTCCATTGACGGAAGCGCTTCCGGAAGAAACTTTAAGAGCGGTCGTAGACTGTGTGCCGCTGAGTCTTACGCCTTGACCTATGGCAAGATTTACGTTCAAAGGATAATTGCCCTGCACGGTAGTCACTGTTGCACCATACTGACGTGCGAGATGCTCGATAAGAAGACCTTCAAGCTTGTTGGTTGCTGTCGATTGAATCTGAGTGCCTGCTTTATATGTGAAAGGAGCGGATTCAACAAGCATATTGCCGGTACCCTTGCGATTGTCGTAAACCGACTGTGCGAACGAGATCTCTTCACTTGAGGCTGTCGTAGCAACGGATACGGGCAGGAAAATACCGAACATCGTGAACTTTGTGGTTGAAATCACGATAATACCATTCGGGTTAATGGTAGGGTTAATTCTGTTCCAGGTTTTTGTTGCGTTATCATATTCCTTTACAACAACAGCCGAAGCCACAGACGCGTCAAGTGCAAATGTCACGTTGATAGGAGTTGAAAGCGTCAGATTCGGGTCGGAGCAAGTGACGTTTGCACCGATGAGCATCGTTTCCACCTCCGATGCGCGAGATCCGGCTGCATTTTCGGAGTAGATCGGCGTGATGTTGATGGTAGTGTTGGCAGGTACGGTATTCGCCGGAACATCAACTTTGATGTCTACGGCGCCTTCTTCGTTGCCGGGAATATTTTCAGATTGCACATCACCTGTTGCGTCAACATCAGGATTTTTCACTTCGAGATTCTGTGTGACTTTGCGGTTCATTGCCACGCTCCAAAGGCGGTTCTGGCTGTTTGCCTGTGTAAAAGCGACGGAAGTGGCTGCATCAAGCATGTTTTCGGCTGTAGCTGTAAAGTTATAGTCGCCCTGTGCGATCCCCGAGATGGAGTATGCGCCGTTCGCGTCTGTCACTGCGGTATATTCTCCGGCTGACACTGTAGCACCCACAACCGGGTTTCCGGACATATCTGTTACGACACCCGAAAGTGTGTTTGGCGCAGCTTCAACTACGGGAGGAAGCACCGGCTTGCGGGCGTCATCCCCACGGCCCCACAC
>CAJJOX010000010.1 GCA_905193485.1 uncultured Porphyromonadaceae bacterium
TACACGCCCTGAGACATCCCCCACGGAAGCTGACGGTTAAACCGAGAGTTAAACCAAGCAAACCGTATGAATGTTACAGCTAACATCGTGTGTTACAAGTCTAAAACTCTTGCGAATGGGGAACACCCTCTAATGGTGAGAATCTGCAAAGACGGCAAAAAGAAGTACAAGAGCTTAGGCGTATCCGTCAATCCTAAGCATTGGAACTTTGAGAGAAACACGCTAAAACCTAATTGCCCTAACTATGAGTATGTTAGCAAACTCATAGCAGACAAGACAAGCGAGTTGTCAGCAGAGATAGTTAAACTAAAATCCGAGCGCAAAGAGTTTACTGCAAGCACTTTAATAGACGACAAAACAAAGCGAGTTAAACCAAAAACGGTGCAAGACCTATTCTGTGAGCAAATCCAACGGCTCACTGATGAGGGCAGACGCGGATATATGCTGTCAGTTAAACAAGTCTATAACTCACTTGTATCGTTCAATAATCACCTTGACATCTGTTTTTCAGACATAGATGTTTGTTTCTTACGCAGATACGAAACATGGCTACGGAAGCAGGGATTAGCAGAAAACACAATCGGCATAAGATTCAGAACATTACGAGCCATATATAATTTGGCAATAGAAGAAAACATAGCCGATTCTGAAAACTATCCCTTTAAGAAATATAAGGTTGCACGATTGCATGAAGAAACGGCTAAACGCTCTCTTACCAAAGAGGACATAGACCGGATTCTCGCCTATAAGTCCACCAACCGCTATATGCGATTCCCTATTGACATATTCGCTTTCACATACTATTGTGGCGGTATAAACTTCATAGATATTGCCAACCTCACCCCTGCAAACATCATAGAGGGGAAGTTGGTCTATAAGCGACACAAGACAAGCAAGCTAATCAAAATCCCCCTGCAACCGCAAGCGATTGAACTTATAAATAAGTATCATCGCAAAAACAATCCGTATCTGTTTCCAATCCTATCAGACTTCCACCAAACGGAGATACAGAAGTCAAACCGTATTCATAAGGTCATAGCCAAAGTTAACAAACGGCTCAAAGAGATAGGCGAGGATTTAGGCTTACCCCTTACTCTCACTACTTACGTTGCCCGGCACAGTCAGGCTACCGTGATGAAACGAGCAGGCGTATCGACAGCCGTAATCCGTGAAATCATGGGGCATAGCTCTGAACGAGTAACACAGATTTATCTTGACAGCTTCGACAATGAGCAGATAGACAATGCCATGAAAAACTTGCTCTGATACATTTTCCCTTTAATTACAGAATCCGCTTATTCACAGATAGGCGGATTTTTCGTAACTTTACAGTCCTAAATCACAGCAATATGGATAAGCCAATAGACTGCGACAACGAGCAACTTTTCAAATACATCCATTCTATAATCCGAGGAAAAGGAGAACCGCACCGGCTGACTGACGGTAGTATTAGGTTTCCAAGCATGATTAACGCTGACCCACAATTAGCAATAGAAACATTTGAAATCCGCTACAACAATAATGAGATAGCGACACGCTATAAATACGAACAGTTCATTTCAGATAAAGACCTGCAACCCGTAATCCGAGGGCTTAAACTTGACGCTGACGCATTTTGGCTATTGGTGATTTTCTGTTTCGATTATGCTTTAGACCGTTGCGGTGGATTGAAGATTGGCGACAATTCAAAAGACCTTATAGAGAAATTTATCCATGTCGCTGAATCAGTAGAAGAAACCGATTCTGACAAAATCCAACTCACTCTAAAATCGGACAAGTCTAAAATCACTCTGACAGACGGAATGGCATTATCCACAATTCTAAAATGGGTTAAGCAGGGTTACGATTTAACGGAGGATAAAGACAGTCTATCTGCATTTGACAAGTCAGACCCTCAACAGATGTTCCTGCAAAATGAAGAATCCGATTCAGTATTGATATGGTACTTTGCAACTCTTATGCGGTACTTTTTTGAACTGAATCCTCAATATAAGGGGGATTCAAAAAAATGTGACGGTCTATCATTGAGCAAGAATCTCCTTATATCCACTCTGATTTTCAATCTCGGACTTTCACGCAATCCAAGTTTCAGAGAAAGCGATGAAACTCTAAAAGGATTTTTCAAGCAATACAAGAACAAGAAAATTGACACATTAGGCAATCTATACTATTAGCGCAACTGCACAATAGTAAGCAATATACAATCCTGCCTTTCATTCGTGAGAGGTGGGATTTTTCTTTTTATGCCTATTCCAATTCGGGGGAGTAAACGGCAACATCATTTTTACTCTCTGCGCACCCTTTGAGGACTATCTAAATTTGCAGCGTAATCCAAAATGAAAAGCGAGTGTACATAGCTTTGAGTGGGTAGGTTACGATAATTATCAACTCCAAAAAAATAAGAAATATGGAGAAATATAATATGGCTCTCATACAGCCTACAACAGAAACGGTGTACCCCAACGCCGAAGCTCATGCAGAGCTTAAAGCGATGATGAATCGTGGGGAAAGAGTAAACCTCTCTTTCGGAATAGACCGCTTCGGTTTTGAAGTAGCCTATCCGCAGAGCAAAACGACGGATTGGTTTGGCTATCAGCTTAACCTCGAAAGCATGGCGTGGATTCTTCGCTATCTCACCAATGGCGAAACAGAGGACTTCAATGTGAATCCTACCGAGGTGGAAAAATCAGAATATGCCACCAAAAACGAGTTCGTTGCTGAAATGCTCAAAATGTTTATTGAGAACGAACTGGGCAACATACAGTTTACCCCTCAACTCCGTGACCGAAGCGGAAAAATCTCAGCAATCGCCTCATTCCGTCACGGAATTGTGAGCTTCCGAGTAGAGCGTACAGAAGAAATGTGCGATTACCTCCGAGAAAGAGGATTAATCAGATAAACTAATGAATCAGAGAGTGGGATAATCTCTCCTATTCCCACTCTCTTAAAAATCAAAGCAAAATGAAAACCAAACAAATACATATTAAACGAGGGCAACATCTATCAGATGTCTGCACCATAGAATCAAATACGATTCTATGCAAGACCCTCACCGGACTTGGAGCTACATACTCCGAGATAAAGGTAGACCGAGATTCAATCATAATAGAGCCGAATCAGCCTGCAATCGTAGGGAAATGCAAATCAACAGCCCATAAGAAAGACAACCTTTTCGGTGTCATGCAAAAAGTTACGACTGATGATGTCGTTGATTATCTTGAACGTACAATAGCCGAAAAGAAACGTATCAAAATCCTCTCAACCCCCGAAAGTTTCTACAAGGTTAAAAACGCCTTTGAAGAAATAGAGGAAAACATCTATGTCCGTTGCTTCATGCTTTTAGATGAATGTCAGAAGTATGTGCAAGACAACGATTATCGGGAGGATATTACCGTGCCAATAGAGGACTTCTTCCGTTTCGATAACAAAGCAATGGTATCGGCAACCCCGATTCTCCCCTCTGACCCACGTTTTGAGGAACAAGGATTTTCACTTGTGCAAATCGTACCCGATTATGATTATCGCAAGGAAATCTCCATACTCCACACAAACAATGCGCTTGAAGCATTAAAAGTAACAATCCCACAGATTCAGAAAGCACAGACCGAGCCGAGGAGCATTTGCTTCTTCATCAACAGCACGGATATGATATATCAGCTTATGCAGAAATTGGGAATCGTGGAAGAATCAGCCGTTTTCTGCGCCACTAAAAGCGTGGATAAGCTCAAACGCAAAGGATTCAAAAATGCTTATGAGAATTGGGATAAGGCTAAAATGAAGCAGTACAACTTCTTTACGAGCCGATTCTACACAGCTCTTGACATAGAACTTGAAGAAAAGCCCGATGTCATATTCGTAACAGAGCCGTATTTTTCGGAATATACAGCGATTGACCCTTGCA
Organism: uncultured Porphyromonadaceae bacterium; assembly: GCA_905193485.1. GTDB lineage: Bacteria > Bacteroidota > Bacteroidia > Bacteroidales > Muribaculaceae > Paramuribaculum. The sequence continues at coordinate 3,902 of CAJJOX010000010.1, forward strand.
CAGACGTAATACAATCAATCGGGCGTTTCCGCAAAGGCACTTCTACAAACTGGCATATCGTATGCACTCATAGCGGTTTTCCTATCCGCACGAAAGAGGGTATCACGGAGTACCTAAATGCAAGTGCTCACGCATACAAGACGATTCAAAGCCTTTATGAAACAGCTACAACTCTCGAATATAGAAATGCCATGAGAAGTGCGTTAGAAGTCCTGCCATTCAAGCGTATGCTCCGCAATGGAAAGATAGACCACTTCGCTATTGACAACTACATGGATGAAGAAATGGTGAAATCCTCGTATAACAATATCGAAATGCTCATGGAGCGATACTCTCAAAGCGGAATGTTCAATATCGAGCGTCTGCCCTCTCTTAAATATCAGTTCGGAGAAAGCGACCGATTGAAATTGGTTAGTAAATCCAATGATATAAAAGAAGTCCGTAAACAGATTGTTTCAATTCTTGAAACTCTGAAAAATGACATAGATTCACAACTTGTTCAATCCCATATTGCTGAACTTCGACAAGTGGATACATTCATAGTCGAAGCCTACGAAAAGGTTGGCAAAGAGATTATAGAACTTCACAACTATTCTCGAAAGAAAATCAAGGAAGCTATGATACTCAAACAATACCACACCGAAACCTCCGGCACAGAGTTTGTGCAACTTCTCAAAAACTCCTTTCAAAAAGAGCAGAAATATACACGGAAATTCATCAAGTCCGAACTTGAACGAATTTATAATGTGTTAGGAATAGCTCCTAAGAACACAATCACAGCACAAACAATCCGAGAATTTTTCAATGTCAGAGAGTGCAAGTTCAAAGGTCAAAGAGCCTATCAACTGTTAGAACCGTTGATTTAAGGCAAGTACATTTTCTAACAAGTTTTCCTCTTATAGAGGGATTCTGAAAAAAGTCCTCTCCCCCAAAAACTGCCACTACTCCATAGCTTCGGTTATGGAGTTTTTTCATTTCTGAAAATTCCAGACTTCTATTATAAGGAGAATAGCCCTCTGCAATTTTAATCCGTACAGAAAGGCACACGCACATATACGCCGGTAACTCTATAAAATGCCCCCTCCCCCTAATCAAAAAATGCCGAGATTCAAGAATCGGATTGATTCTGCACATAAGATTCCACTAACACATTCAATCCCCCCACCTTTCTTGAATAAAAAGACAAAACAGTTTTATTAACCTCTAATAATCGCACGTTTATGGAAAATCTAATGATTTTACCTGCGGTTGAGCCTAAAAGATTAAGTTGGCTCAATGAGTACGCAACAGACGCGGAAGTTATTACAGAGCTTCCGCAAAGAGAGAAAAAGACACTTCCGTTTATCGAAGCAAACACAAAGGCCGTCGAACTGTCGCACCTCAAAAACGAGTGCATTGTTCCTGTGTTCAGCAAGGACAATGAGCTGACAATCTCGCACCCTGCGTTTATCGAAACGGTAGCGGAAGCAGTCAGCACGTTCTACAACGGTGAAACAATCGAAACGCCTGAAATCCGTGTGTCGCACATCATTAAGGGGAGAATCCCCGAAGCGATACACAAGCCCGCAAATCAGCTCCTGGAATCAGACAAAACGATTTACTACGAGCGAATGATGTTCTGCATCGAAGTCCCCACTATCTATGAAATGGTAGAGGGTAACAAGCTCACTCTGACCGTTGGTGGTGTTCGAGCCTACAATCACATGAATCTCTACTCCAAAAAGTCAGTGGAGCGATTCAAAATCTTTGTGGGTTTCAAAAATCTCGTGTGTTGCAACCTCTGTGTTTCATCTGACGGATTCGTGGAACAGTTGGAAGTGTCAAACACTTCTGACCTCTATCTCCGCACTCTTGAAATGCTCAACCGCTACAACCCTGCCAAACATCTGCACCTAATGCAGACACTTGGCAATACAAGCATGACGGAACACCAATTCTGTCAGATTCTTGGAAAAATGCGACTGTATCAGGCACTCCCGCAGAAGATACAACGCAACATTCCACGATTGCTGATAACAGATACACAAATCAATGCAGTGGCAAAAGCCTATATCAGCGATGAAAACTTTGGCTCTTACGGCTCTGACATTGATATGTGGAAGTTCTACAATCTCCTTACGGGAGCAAACAAGAGTAGCTACATTGACAGCTTCCTTGACCGCTCTTTCAATGCAACCGAAGTGGCACAAGGCATTAACGCCGCCCTGCATGGCGATGACCGTTATTCATGGTTTATCGACTAATCCAACTGACAAAGAGGACACTTGCACAGACTGTGTGGGTGTTCTCTTTCTTTTTTGTGAGGTTTCGGGAAGCATGGTTTTGCGGAACAGTCAACTTATGCTGAAAAACATTATCCAACATAGCCCCACCAATGACATTTTTTAGTAACTTTGCACTTGATTCACAGACCCAAAGAGTTGGCAACGGTGAATCTACATTATTACAAAAGGTGTTATTGAAATTTTATCTTCTAAAGTCAAACTTCGCAAATTTGAATTTCCACGGAGATAAGGTTGGCAATAGCACCTGCATCGGTTGCTTATACCCTGCCGAGAATGGCAGATTATATAGCAAAATCGGTGTGGGGCTATTGTTTTATCCGTGGAATAGGTAATGCGAAGACCTGACTTTAGGATAAGACAAAATACAATCCTCACACCTTTTTCATGTTCAATCGTAACCGTTCCGCCGAGGATTGAGGAACATAAAATTATATATGCTATACAAACTTATCGCAATCTTATTTATTGGAACAATGTCTTTAATTTCTCCTCTTGTTTCAAAAGCATGGGTGGAGCTTAAAGCAACAGTTTCCTATGACAACAACTTTAATTCAACAATATCAGCAGTCCCAACTAATGGTGGTAATAAAACAATTACATCTATTCAATTTATAATTGTTACGAAAAAGAGAGGTTCCAGCCCATTAGACGCAAGCGCATATAATTATGATTATAAAATTATTCAGACAACGATACCGCCATTATCTTCTAAAAAAATATTCATTCCCTACAAAATAAAGCAAGATTACCAATTCAATGGTTTGTTAGTGGAGAAAGTGCGTTATTCGGACGGTTCAATAAAGACCTATTAAATCTTTTTAGCGAATATTCTGACATTATAAAACATGAGTATAAAAGTTACAGTGCGGAACTATATGTTCCCGATTACATTTTCTTATAAGGGATGGGATGTCAAATTAGAAAAACGCATGGGCTTATTCAAAGACATAGCGGTAGAAGCAACTTTTACACCCACAGACCCACTATATAGTGATAAATTATTAATGGGAGATGATAGAGAGTTTATGTCTTTGGCAAACAGATATGTCGCTTCATTATATTTGCCTAACACCCAATATGCACGTTTTTCAGCAAACGGAGGATTATTAGATAGATTCTTGGGACAAAATATCAGTGCTACTCAAAAGGTTATTGACAAAGTCACTTCATATATGGATTCCAATTTGCCATACATAAAACCTTTTGACCTCAAAGAGTACCTGACATTCTTAGTGGATAATGGCATAAACTCTAAAACGCTTTCTGCGCTATTGATGATGCGAAAATTTAGGCAATGATGACAGATGAATAATTGCATAAAGAATAACGTAATCAAATCAGCAATAACTATTGGACTAACATTTGGCTCAATGATAGCAACGATTATGTGCTATCTCCTTTTAGGTTGCTTAGTTGGTCGAATACTGCACCCCTCAACGCATGAACATGAATATGCTTGTGCTTGTGATGAGCCACCGACTATGACTGAATTGGAAGCTACGATAGTAGGCGTAATATTTATGATTGGACTGATGATAGGATTATTTTATATTCTGCGCCAACTTAAATTTTCAAAATCGGAACGAATTATAGCATTGATTATTCTTCTGTTTTCTAATCTCTATGTGGCTTCAACAATTAGAGAAATACTATACATACAAGTTTCCGGCTAATGGTACTTTTTCTGAAAAATTTTACTTTTATAGGGAGAATCTGAAAAATGTACCTCTAAAAAATAGACTATGTTACAAGAAGATTTATACATTCCCAAACGAGGAATAATGACCGCTATATGTCGTTCTAATAAAGATATGAATGATATGACTATACCACATATCGTGGTTGGGGCAACATATAGAGTGGACTACGTTATAATAGCACAGTCAAGGTCTATGGTCTGTCTTTCAGAATTTCCCAAATTAGTATATGGCGCAGGACTATTCACTTTCTATATTGATAACGAGGAAATTCATATTATATGGGATTACAGAGCTTTGAAAAGAATCGCTAACGATACTTTAAGAGAAACTACCCTTGTGATATGCAGGGATTTATCAGAAGATAGAATCGCTCAAATTAAACAAAAGCACAATAATCTAAAAATTATAATCCGTTCAGATATACTAAAATGAAACAACTACTATTCTATATAATCAGCTTATTAAGTATCTCTATTATTGGCTGTCAGAATAGGCATAATCCAATGGAATCTGACCCACTTTCACAATATCGTGATACTATCATTGGAAGATTCAACGGTATTGATATTGACACGCTGATAGCTGAACCGATTGGAGAAAAAGACGGTGGGTGGTATTTCAAATGGAGAGTGTTCACAAAAAATGGCTCTGTCAAAGACCTTATTTTAGATAACAAGACAATCGGCATACACTTCGTTAAAGAGGGAGATTTAGACGGAAACGGAACAGATGAATGGGGTTATGTTACAGAATGGGAAACATCTAATTGGATGTGCTATCATGCTTTCACAAACAAAAGAGGGAAATGGAAACACATAATAGAGCCTACAAATATATGGCTTCCACATTTAGACCTACAAGACAGCGTATCACATCAAATTTCAAAAGAGGATATTTTACAGCCCTCAGAAAATAGCGGATTCCTAAAAGTCAAGTTTAGCGATGTTCGTAACAATGGCGAGGATTTTCTAATAGTTGATACTCTGATAATGCTGAATCATAAATATTAAGACTTCTAAACACCATACAAGGGTACATTTTTTCTGAATTATCCCCTAAATAGGGGGGAGTTCTAAAAAGTACCGTTAAGGAAATTTCAAGGCTTATAGTAGGATTACAACAATAATATAGCACGAATCCTCGCATATAATAAAATACTTGAAATAAACACGTTGGTTAAGGAAATATTCATCTTTGGGCTTGCGCAGTCCACTGAAAATTGTTAACTTTACATTGAGATAATTAACGTATTGACAACCCCAATCTCGGAATATCCACAAGTTAAACCGTGAGTTAAACCGCAGAACAATTATAGGGAGAGAGTTAAGCTCTTTGATAGGATAAAGTGCCATAGCTCAGTTGGTTGCTTCCGAAAGCGATAGCTTTTGGAGGTCTTGAGAGCAAAGGACTGAAAATCCTTGTGTCACTGGTTCGATTCCCGTTGGCACCACTGAAAATCAGAGAGTTGCAGAAATGTAACTCTCTTTTTTTATTCCCTGACAGCCCTGCGACAGCCCCACGGAAGCTGACGGTTATTTAGGCCTAATGGACCGTTATTTATTATTTCATTCATACAAACTTAGTATAGGTCAATGATTCAATTATGTTGTAGCAAGTCAACGTTCTCAGTCGCGTAGACAGCCGATTGGGATGATCTTAACTCCGTCCTCGCGTGCATATGCCATTTCTCCGCCTGTGAGAACAATCAGCAAATCCGGTTCGCGAAGTCTGATCTGCTTCTCCGTCTTGTTCTTTTCAGCCACAAGATGTTTGATTTCAAGGAGGTGATTTGCACCTTCCTCAATCTCCCTACTCCCGAGTTTGCATTCTATCAATGCGTATCGTCCGTCATCAAGATGCAGAACAGCATCCGCTTCTAATCCGAATCGGTCGTGGTAATAAGATAAACGTCCACCTAATGCTTGCGAATATACCCGTATGTCGCGGAAACAGAGACACTCAAAAATAAATCCGAATGTGTTAAGATCAAGTTCAAGACTCTCAGGGGATGATCCCAAAGACGCAACGGCAATAGAAGGATCTACAAAACAACGCTTCTTTCCCGTGCGTATAACCGTCTTTGAACGAATAGCCGGCGACCAAGCCTCAATGTCATCTATAACAAAAAGTTTTTCCAGCGCGCCTATATAGTCATCAAACGTTGGCATCGACGTTCCCTCCGCCTCCTCCGCAATATATGCAACCATTGAAGTTTTCTTCGCCAAAGTACAGATATTCCGGGCATAAGAGCGAAGAATCAGTCGAGCCAATGTTGGATTTCTACGGGTATTGTCCACTCTTGAAATATCTTTATTGCAGATTTCATCAACATAATCCTTTGCGATGAGCAATTTTGCCTTTGCGCTCATTTCATCAAGCGAGGCTGGCCATCCACCACGGCAGGCGGCAAATATTAGTTGCTCAATGGAGAGTTGCGACATTTTACCGTCAATATCATAATCAGGTTCATCAAATAGACGACGCAATGAAATAGAGCCATTCGATTCAAGAGATTCAAACAGACTCATCGGATACATTGCCATTTTGGTAATGCGACCGGTGCCGGTATGCATTATCTCATCATCGTCAATTACAGTAGATCCGGTCAGAATAAATTGTCCTTTCTCTCTACGTTCATCTACTGCATGACGCACCGCATCCCATATAACCGGGGCAACCTGCCATTCATCAATGAGGCGTGGTGTGTCACCTTTAAGCAGTAGCGACGGCTTTGTACGTGCAGTAGCAAGATAACCTTCCCGACGATCCGGATCCTGCATCTTTATGACGCTTGCCGCCCGATGTTCAGCCGTAGTCGTCTTGCCACACCACTTTGGTCCGGCAATCTGCACCGCGCCAAAAGCCTCAAGCCTCAGATCAAGAGTCTTGTCGGCGATTCTACTCAGGTATTTCATCTCTTTCATAACTGACTGCAAAATTAGCGATTTTATCCGTGTCAGCCAAGCTATTTTCTATTTTTGATGGATTTTGATTTGTTGTTTTGATAAAATACACTTTGTTAAATTGAGTTAATGCGCTTTATTCATTTACTTATTTATGATTCTACTAATTTTACATTCAAAGAGAGAACTTTGAGGATCGGCAAGTAGGACGCGTAGGAGAGTCCTCAGTGCATAATGCCCATAATGCCATAAGATATCAGTGGAGCAAATGATATTATCCACTGCACTCCCTGCGACAACACCACGGAAGCTAACGGTTAAACCGAGAGTTAAACCAAGCAATGGAGCTTTGTGGCGTGGCGATATGGTGCGGTGAGTATTGACCCGCATAGACTCCCGTCAAATGCATAATCAGTCAACCGCAGATTGTCCAACGATTTTCAGTGCTGGAACGTTTATACATCAGAAAGAATCGCTATCTTTGCACTTGTAACACAACAGTCTATTAAGTTGATTGAACTAAACCTACAACGAATCATCGACCTTTGCCGGAAGCACAAGGTCAAGTCTTTGGCTGTCTTTGGCTCTATCCTTACTGATAGATTCAACGACCAAAGCGATGTGGACTTGCTTGTGGACTTCGACACGACCGACCATGAGAAGTGGGATTATGTTACAAACTACTTCGATTTCCATGACGCCTTGGAACGGCTTTTCGGAAGAAAAGTTGATTTGGTAGTAGGAAAAGGATTACGTAACAAATACTTCATCGCCAATGTAAACCGCACAAAATAAATGATTTATGGCTGATGAATATATTTTGAAACAACGTAAAAAAGGTAATCAATACACGGAACCGAATGAAAGATGACAATGGAAATGAAATTCTGCCAGAGCTGCGGAATGCCGCTTACAAGTGAAATACTCGGCACGAATGCCGATGGCACTCCCAACGAAGATTACTGCATCTACTGTTATAAGGACGGCAGGTTCACACAGGATATGACTATGGAGCAGATGATTGACCACTGTGCTCAGTTCACGGATGAGATCAACAAGCAATCGGGGCAGAACCTGACGGTAGAACAAGCCAAAGAAATGATGCGCCAGTTCTTCCTACACCTCAAACGCTGGAAGAAATAAAGGTATGAATAACGAAATACTTTATATCCTGCTGCCGGATTATGCGGCACACGAGGTCGTGTATCTCGCTCAAGCAATCGCATCCGATGAGTATGCGCTTAAAGAGAATCCCAAATACGTCAACAAGGTTGTTGCGCCGACGCTGGAGCCGGTCAAGTCGATTGGTGGCTTCCGCACATTGCCCGACTATTCGTTTGACACGATGCCCGACGATTTTGCGGCGTTGGTGCTGATTGGTGGTTTCGGGTGGAGCACACCTGTTGCTGAACGGGTCGTACCGATAGTCCGAAAAGCCATTGAAGAAGGCCAAACTGTCGGTGCTATCTGCAACGCCGCCTCATGGATGGCAAGACACGGCTTTCTCAATGCCGTGAAGCATACCGGAAACGGATTAGAGCAATTGAAAATCTGGGGTGGCGACAACTATACTAATCCAGAAGGGTATATCCACTCGCAAGCCGTAAGCGACAATAATATCGTGACGGCAAACGGTTCAGCCACGCTTGAATTTGCAAAGGAGTTGCTCGCATTGCTTGAGAATGACACTCCCGAGCGAATCGAAATGTACTATCAGTTCAACAAACAGGGATTCTGTGCCTTGTTTCCTGATAATAACATGACCCACAGACCACATACGGAAGCACAAATTCAATAGCCGGAACCGTTTATAAAACAGGCCGACGTAAAGCGATCACGATATTCCCGACCGAAAACGACCGCGTGGAAATATACGAGCGCATAAAATAGGGAAAGCTATATCTATGATTGAAAGCAAACGGTTATATATTCGTCCATGGAATGAAGACGATGCCGAGGCTCTCTACAAGTATGCGAGTGACGCAAGAGTGAGCGAGATGGCGCTGTGGCCACGCCACACGTCGGTGGAAATGAGCCGTCAGGTGATTCGCAATTACTTTATGCCAAACGAGCATACCTTCGCCATGATACTGAAAGAAACCGATGAACCTATAGGCTGCATCGGCCTTGTGCCGGCAGGTGATGAGCACTACAGACCGCTGCCCGACGAGCGGGAAGTCGGCTACTGGATAGGTTATCCTTACTGGGGCAAAGGGCTGGCAACCGAAGCACTGAAAGCTTTGATTGAATTCTACGGCAAGAATCTTATGCTCAGTTTTCTGCTGATTACGACTGATGCCGCCAACAAAGCCTCGCAACGCGTGGCAGAAAAATGCGGTTTCACTCATTTTGATGACTACGACAGTGACGGAACACCTTCAAGAGCATTCCGGCTCATGCTGTCTTCTTTGACTATAAGAGAAGTAGATGATGATAAGCGAAAGTTCATGGATCTGTTGCTTATCGGGGATGAATCAGAAGATATGATAATGAAGTATCTCGGTCAAGGGAGTCTTTATGTCTGTTCGACAGACAATAAAAAAGATGTGGCTGTGATAGTTTCGGTTGAGAATGACGATGGCTCAGTCGAGATTAAAAATTTGGCTGTTGATACAGCATACCGTCGCAGAGGCATAGGCCGGAAGATGCTTGAATATGTGGAGAAGCTGAATCCCGACAGGAAGATAATCCTCGGCACTGGTGAAACACCGTCAACACTCCGTTTCTATCGGTCCTGTGGCTATCACTACACCCACCGCATCCCAGACTTCTTCATCGACAACTATCCCGACAGGATCATTGAGGAAGGAGTCGTTCTCAAGGATATGGTTTATTTATCAAAAGAACCGCACAAACAACCTCTCGACGCATGACTCCGGTAAACATTCTTGACATAACCCGCCGTGATGACTTCCGCAAATGGCTGACGGCGTATTGCGCGACTGAAAAAGAGTGCTGGAAAGCGAGAGTATTTCAGCGTCCTGACATTCCCTATCGGCTGTCCGCAGATGATTTTTCACTGGCGCACACCGCTTTTCATCCCTGAATTATCCTTCCGTCAGTATAAATTCGCCATCAGCGGGCAGGTGAGATGCCAATTTTTTGGGAAGTTCATGCAGTCTTTTGGTGTTGCGAGCATCTATTAAGGTAGTTTTGAATCAATGGATAAAAGACACCTTATAAAACTATGTCAATCGGGAGATAGAGAAGCCTTCGGGATTTTTTATCAGACTTATCTTGTACATATGCGCGAGATTGTGGCATATTATGTCAATAATAAGGACGCGGTATGGGATATCCTGCATGACGGATTCCTTATAGCATTTGCCTCGATAGGCTCTTTGAAAAACGCCGATAAAGTAGAGGCTTGGCTTACCTCGATAATGAAAAATCTTGCCCTCCAATATCTTAAGGAGGAATCAAATCATATATCCGTTCCATTGTCAGATGTTTCAATCGCAACAGAAACCGATGAGGACAATCTAAGAAACACGGTATTGACGTGGGAAGAGATAGACCGCATCATAGACAGACTCCCTAACGGCTATGGCAAAGTCTTCCGTCTGGCTATTCTTGACGGGCTTTCACACAAGGAAATCGGGGCGCTCCTTGGCATTGCTCCCCATTCTTCATCCTCGCAACTTACGCACGCAAAGGCTATGCTGCGACGTATGGTCACGCAATATCGTATGGAGATGGGTATCCTCTCAGTTATCGGAATTATCCTGCTTGTCTGGCACTGGGCTATCAATCGTAGAGAGGAAACGCCCTCAACACCGATTATAAGCCACAACACGGATAAAGAAATGCCCTCGGTCACCGACTCAATTGATGTTAAAAATTCAGCGGTTGACAATATCGTGCCAAGCACAAACACGATTTATAAGGTAATACGACATACTGAAATACAACAAAATATAGCGGAGGTAGCTATCCCTGTCGATAGTATGCCGACTGTTAAGAACGACAGCGTTACCAATGATACTGTAAGAGTATTACCGAATATAATAAATCAGAAAGAGCTTATTGCCCAGGAAGATCCTCAAAGCACACGATACGAAGAAACCCCGGATTGGTCATTGTCATTGGCATATTCAGGTGCACTGGGAGAAAATGACTATAACAGATATCGTATACCGAATCCTGAATTCCCGGATGTAGAAGGCCCGACTGGAGAAATTGAAGTCACAGAGAAATCACGACATTATATGCCGTTGGTTATCGGACTGTCTGTCAACAAATCGCTCACATCACGCTGGAGCATAGAAACCGGGGGGCGTTACACGTTCTTGCGGTCAGACTTCCTTTCGGAAAGTGAACTGATGCACAAAGAAACAATCCAACGCATACATTACATAGGCGTTCCGTTAAAACTCAACTACCGGATATTCACTTACAACGGCTTCTCGCTGTATGGTCAAGGTGGTGGCGCGCTGGACATTCCGGTTTATGGCACACATTCCATTTGGGAATATTCACCGAAACAGGGAACGACCAATAACGATGTATTCCATATTCATGCTCCTTTGCAGTGGTCAGTAGAGGGAGGACTTGGCATCCAATATCATTTCACGCCGTCATTCAGCATATACGCTGAACCCTCATTCCGATATTATTTCAACACCGGTTCTGATATCAAGACAATACGTCAGGAAAAACCGTTTGAGTTCACGATACCTCTCGGATTGAGATTCACATGGTGATTGATATAAGTAGCTTCCGGATGCAGTCTTTTGCCGGTGATTTCATCTATATGGTGAAATTACAACCAGAAGACACGCTACAATATGCAAAACCGGCATACCGACAGAATGCTGTATTTCTCAGAGTCTGCCCATACATCTGAGAGGTATTTCATGCCCTACATACGGCAATACATAGATATTAACGCATCTTCCGAGATACTGGAGGTAGGATGCGGGGAAGGTGGCAACCTCTATCCTTTCGCCACCCTCGGCTGCCACGTGACAGGGATAGACATATCAATCAACAGAATCCGTCAGGCAAACCAATTCTATGCCGATATGGAAGGCTTTAATTATGATTTTATAAACTCAGATATGTTCGGTCATGACTTCGATGGTAAGAAATTCGACCTGATCATTTGTCATGATGTGATCGAGCATATTTTCAGGAAGCAATGCCTTCTAAATTTCTTCGCTGATAATCTAAAGCCGGAAGGAGTGGTATTTCTTGCATTTCCACCATGGCAGATGCCATTCGGAGGACATCAGCAGATATGTCATAACCGGCTGATCTCAGCTTCTCCATTCATTCATCTCACAGGAGAAAAAATATACCGCTCACTCCTTTCAATAGCCGGAGAAAACCGGGAGTGTATCCATGAACTCCTGTGCATTCGACAGACTCGACTGACCATCGAGGGATTCAACCGGCTTCTTGAATCAAGCGCACTTAAAATGATCGATTCCGTATCATGGTTCATAAACCCGACTTATGAACAGAGATTCACTCTAAAACCGCGAAAAACATGGCGCTGGATCGACAGACTGCCTTTCTTAAGGAACTTTTTCACAACATCTTTCTTCTGCATACTCAAAAAGAAAAAATCCGGATATTTATGAAAACTCTTATATCTATCTTACTGATTTTCATACTGTCATCATGCTCAAGTGCCGAGGATATGGCTTTGCAGCATCCATATCTTTCTCAGCTTAACAACACCGAATGTCTTAATAGCAAAGACATAGATTTCTCACAAAGCCGGAGTGAGGACAGCAATGGTTCGTTTAAGCTATTAGCCGATTGATGAGATGTGTTTTACTTTGAAGATATACCAAAATTCGTATTACCCGAGAAGGCTTTCTTCAGACAAATCGCTAATTTTGCACTTGTCAGTTGAGAGTAGGCCATTCTCAATCGTATGATGATTTCCATGACGAGCAGGACAACTACGACATGATTGACAATGATTTTTAGTAATTTTGGCTGAATTATGGAAATGACTATTGACAATATAAAGGCATTAATTGCGGCGGACGAGTCGTGGACTCTGGAACTGAAGAAGGCTACCGGCGACCTGAAAGACGGTATACACTCGGCGTGTGCGTTTCTTGGGTCGTATGAACGGCTAACGACAAATCAAAAGTGATGAATTATGGAATCTGACAAGAATATGGTGCCGGTATCGCAGGCTTTTATCGGCGATGTGAGGCGTATAATCGAGGAAGGGCGGAAGCAGGCATATGCCGCTGCCGGAAATATCGCACTGGCAACTTACTGGAACATTGGCCGAAGGATTGTCGAAGAGGAACAAAACGGACAATGTAGAGCCGATTATGGCAAAAGACTAATTGAAGGTCTCGCCGACAGATTATCCACCAATTATGGCACTAATTACTCAAAACGTAATCTCCAGCACTACAGGAAGTTCTATCTACTATTCCCTGATTTTGGGATAGTGTACGAGTTCGTACACAATTTGAATTGGACGCATATCCGCAGACTTCTGTCTGTTACTGATCCCAAAGCGCGTCAGTGGTATATGATGCAAGCATCCAGGGATATGTGGAGCACCACTACCCTTGACCGCAACATTTCCTCGCAGTATTTCGAGCGTCGGCTCGCCACCCAGAGAGAGCATCCGGAGTTACCCCAAAAGGATGCCGTGGCTCCCTATAATGACAAGGATCCCCTTGAATATATTAAAAATCCGACTGTGGCTGAGTTCATGGGATTCCGGCGCGATGCAAGCTATAGCGAGTCGGAACTGGAACAGGCGTTGATTGACAATCTTGAAAAATTCATTCTCGAACTTGGCAGAGGATTCGCCTTTGTGGAGCGTCAGCAGCACATTGCCGCCGACCTTAACGATTTCTATATCGATCTTGTTTTTTACAATTTTCGGATGAAACGGTTTGTTATTTTTGAACTCAAGACTCATACCATGCGCCATCAGGACATAGGTCAGCTGGACATGTATGTCAGAATGTACGATGACCTCATGAAGCAACCTGACGACAATCCGACGATAGGTGTATTACTCTGTACAGATACCGACTCTACTGTAGCAAAATATTCTGTCCTTAACGAAAGCCAACAATTGTTTGCCGCCAAATACATGACGTATATGCCCACGGAGGAGGAGTTGCGTCGTGAAATCGAGCAACAAAAGCGCTTCTTTATTGAGCATCACAAATAAAAACCATGGATAACGCACATGGCATGAACAATATCATGATTGACAATGATTTTTAGTATTTTTGGCTGAATTACGGCAACGGCTATCGCCGCCACTGACTCCAACGTGAAAGTTTCGGCGTGCATGCTGAATAGACTCGGTTTCGGCTGCAAAAGCATTAAACAATGTTAAAAACCAAAGACACGATAAACCTTTCCCTTTCAATCGTGTTTAAAGAGTACATAGCAAAATTACTTTTTCCATTGCAAGAAATGTGATAATGATTGGTTTATTATCTAAGCGAGGAGACGTTGCGACAACGACCCCTCGTTTTGTTTTTATTGCCACTCAGCCGAAAATGTGTAACTTTACATCCGCAAAACCTATGGCTAAAGCCTAACCGAATAAAAATTCACCGGACATGGACGAATCACTCAGACTATCGCTATCGCAACGCCAGCAGCAGACACTGGCACCGATGCAGCTGCAGTTTGTGCGCCTACTCGAAATGAACGGTGCCGAAGCTGAAGAGGAAGTGCGTCGTGCACTTGACGAAAACCCGGCGCTCGAGGCCATCGAGCCCGATCATGATCCCGATGCCGGCGACAGCCACGAGGGCGAAGACTTCAACGAAAGCGCCGAGGAGCTCCAGCTGGCCGACTACCGTTCGGAGGACGACATACCGTATTATAGGCTTAACGCATCCAACCACAGCGCCGACGACCGCATCTATGAGCCAACCGCCGTCAGTGCCGGAGAATCGCTTTTCAGTCATCTGATGAAGCAGTTGGCCGAGGATCCGTCCATGACCGACCGCCAGATGGAGATAGCCCGCGTGGTTGTGGGCAACATCGACGACAACGGCTACCTCGAGCGCACGCCCCATGCCCTTGTCGACGACCTTGCCATCCAGGAATCCATCGATGCCGATGAAAACGAGGTCCGCGACGTGATCAACCGCGTCAGGGCACTCGAGCCCGCGGGCGTCTGTGCCGTCGACCTCCGCGACAGCCTCATGCTGCAACTGCGCCGGCGTACCGTAAACCCGTCCGTCACACTCGCCACCGAAATCGTGCGCGATTATTTCGACCTCTTCTCACTCATGCATTTCGACCGCATAGCATCGCTCACAGGAGCCGGCAAAGAGCAGGTCAAAGCGGCCATGGACGTGATCCGCAGCCTCAACCCCAAGCCCGGCACTCTCGTGACCGGCGACGACGATGAGCGCACACGCCACATCACCCCCGACTTCCTGGTGGAAGCCGACGGCGACCGGCTCACGCTAACATTGCTCAGCAACATTCCCGCGCTACAGATCGAGCAGTCGTTTGCTCCCGGAAGCGAAATTGTGCGTCCTCGCAAAACGGCGGCAGGAGAGGCTGCCAACGCCTTCATACGCCAGAAACGCGACGAAGCCCAGACGTTTATCCGGGTCGTGGAAATGCGCCGCGCCACGCTCATGCGCGTGATGGGCGCAATCATGCAGTGGCAGCGCGATTTTTTCCTCACCGACGACCGACACCGCCTACGCCCCATGGTGCTCAAGGACATAGCCGCCCTGACCGGCGACGATCTCTCTGTGATAAGCCGCGCCACCACCGGTAAATACGTCGCCACAAGCCAGGGCGTCTATGCGATAAAATCGCTTTTCAACGAGCGGCGCAAGGAGGGCGACGAAACATCAGCGCAGATAGTCATCGACCGCCTTAAAGAAATCATAGCATCAGAAAACAGCGACAAGCCCCTCAGCGACGAAGCCATCACACACCGCCTGCAGGACGAAGGTTTCGACATCGCACGACGGACTGTGGCCAAATACCGCGAACGCCTCGGCATACCGGTCGGACGCCTTCGCCGGAAAATATAACGCACCACGACAATGAACAGAATCGTCATCAAAACAGCCCAAATAGTTTCGGCGGTCTTCAGCCCCCTGATAATGCCCGTCTACGGTCTGGCAATCGCCATGCTGTTCTCCGAGCTGAGAGTGATCCCGCCCGACTACAAGATCAAATTGCTCGCCACCGTGTTTGTGCTCACATGCCTCCTGCCTTTCATGCTTATCATCGGCCTGAAATCCGTCGGCATGGTAAAATCCATCGACCTCACCGAACGCCGTGAGCGCATCATTCCATTCAGCGTGACGCTGGTGCTCTACGCCATCACCGCAGGCTATTTCATTCTCGCCCGCGCGCCATGGTGGCTCACTGCATTCCTCCTCGGAGGTCTGGCGGCTCTCGTCATAGACATGATCGTCAACCGCCGATGGAAAATCAGCGCACACGCCACCGGCGTAGGCGCATTGACAGCCATGGTGTTCATCATGTCGATGCGTTCGCCGGTTCCATGGGTCATGCTTCCCATCCTCACCACCGTAATCATCGCCGCCGGACTCACCGGCACGGCGCGCCTCATACTGCAACGCCACACCCCCGCGCAAGTCTACGCCGGATTCGCCTGCGGCATCCTTGCCGTGAGCATCCTCACACTGATCTGACCAGTCATCCAACATCCAAACACCTCTCGATAATGAAACCATCCGTAAGCATCATCATGGGCAGCATCTCCGACCTCAAGATCATGGAGAAGGCAGCCAAATTTCTCGATTCAATGGAAGTGCCGTTTGAGATGAACGCTCTCTCGGCCCACCGCACCCCCGCCGAAGTGGAGCGCTTTGCCCGCGAAGCCGAAGGCCGCGGCATCAAAGTGATCATCGCCGGAGCCGGCATGGCGGCCGCACTCCCGGGAGTAATAGCGGCCATGACCCCGGTTCCCGTCATCGGCGTTCCCATCAGTTCCTCTCTCGACGGACGCGACGCCCTCCTCTCCATCGTCCAGATGCCTCCGGGCATAGCCGTAGCCACCGTAGGCATCGACGGCGGAATGAACGCCGGCATTCTGGCCACTCAGATTCTTGCCCTGAACGACGCGGACGTCAACCGCCGTTTCATGGAATATCGTTCAAAACTCGTGGAAAAGATCGTCAAAGTCAACGAAGATCTTAAAAATGTGCAATACAAGTTCAAGACCAACTGATGTCAGTATTCGATTATAAACGCCGGCCGACGCACGAGGTTGCCGTCGGATCCACGCCTCTCGGTGCATCCGCCCCTGTCAGGATCCAGTCGATGGCCTCGGTGCCCACTACCGATACCGAAGCCTGTGTCAGCCAGGCGCGACGCATCATCGGCGCCGGAGCCGAATATCTGCGTTTCACCGCACAGGGCGTACGCGAGGCCGCCAACCTCGGCGAAATACGACGGCGCCTGCGTGCCGAAGGATTCGACACGCCGCTCGTGGCCGACATCCACTTCAATCCGCGTGCCGCTTTCGAAGCAGCCCTACAGGTCGAGAAAGTGCGCATCAACCCCGGCAATTTCGTCGATCCGGGACGCACGTTCAAGAAACTCGAATACACCGACGAAGAATATGCCCGCGAGCTTCAGCGAATCGACGACGCCCTGCGCCCGTTCATCGAGCTATGCGCCGCAAACTCCACAGCCATACGCATCGGGGTCAACCACGGTTCGCTGTCAGACCGCATCATGAGCCGCTACGGCGACACCCCCGCCGGCATGGTGGAAAGCGCCATGGAATTTCTGCGCGTGTGCCGCAAATATGATTTCGGCAATGTGGTCATCTCCATCAAGGCCTCCAATGTCACTGTAATGGTCGAAACAGTGCGGCGGCTGGTCCGTGCCATGGATGCCGAAGACATGCACTTCCCGCTTCATCTGGGCGTCACCGAGGCCGGCGACGGCGAAGACGGACGCATCAAATCGGCCTTGGGCATCGGTGCTTTATTGTCCGACGGAATGGGCGACACCATCCGCGTCTCACTGAGTGAGGAGCCGGAAGCCGAAATTCCCGTGGCACGCAAACTGGTCGACTACATCGTCGGGAGACAGGATCACCCATACATCCCCGGCATGGAGGCACCGGACTTCGACTACCTCTCTCCGACGAGGCGCAAAACGCAACCGGTGCGGAACATTGGCGGCGACCATCTGCCGGTAGTGCTTGCCGACCGCATGGACGGACGGACGGAGACCAACCCGCAATTCACGCCGGATTATATCTACGCCGGACGTGAACTGCCCGAACAGCCGGAAAAAGGTATGCAATACATCCTCGACGCCGACGTGTGGAAAGGAGAACCGGACACGTGGCCCGCTTTCAATTATGCCCAACTG
>CAJJOX010000011.1 GCA_905193485.1 uncultured Porphyromonadaceae bacterium
TATATCCCCGTCCGCTGCCCGTTCATCGTGATTCGGAGGACGATTGCCGTCTCTCCCTTCTTGTTGAGCCTCGCTTTCCTTGCGATGAAATTCAAGGAGAAGTAGCTTTCGTTGGATAATCTCATCTGTCATGTGGATTTAATGGTAACTTAAATATACAAAAAAGCCACCGGTTTTACAAGCTGTAATTACCCGAAGACAAATGAATATCGGAATGGAAAGAGGGTGGTGAAAGCTGATTTTCGTCGGATTTCGCCGGTTTGCACCCTCGATTTGCACCCTTTTTTAACACTCTGTTTTCACTCCAAAGTAAAATAGCGAAAGCGTTAAAAAAATCTAAACGCGAGTCTGATCGTGCCTTGAAAATGGATAAGCCCCACTTGCAGAACCCCATTTCGGCCCCACGCCGAGGGTGCAGCCGTTTTGAGAGTGCGTTTGATGCAAATCGCTGAAAAATAATGAAATACATCGTCAAAAGGGTGTAATTTGAGGTGCCGAAATCGTTGCACCCTCCATGCACACCGGATATTTCAATATTTTGCGCCGTAGTGGGGCGGGTCAAAAAGAAACGACCTCTGAAAATCAGCGATTTTCAGAGGTCTTCTATGGTCTGATAGACCCTTTGGTGATCCGCCTGGGGTTCGAACCCAGGACCCCATCCTTAAAAGGGATGTGCTCTACCAGCTGAGCTAGCGAATCGGCTTCCTTTCAAAAGCGATGCAAAGGTAAGGACTATTTTTAAATTGTGCAAGCGTTCGGGTGATTTTTTTGAAAAATCTGCGAAAAAAATTAATTAATTTTAATTGTCGATTGGTCTTTGATTGAATGATATATGGGGGTTATACATTATATTTAGTTGTAGGATAACGGATTGGAGCTATGTGCGAGAAGCGATGAGCCAGATAAGAATTTAGGCGGATTAAGGGGGCACTTATTGAGTGGATTTTACGTGTGTGAGCACGATATTTATGATTTGAGAACCATATAATGCTATCTTCTTAGGTCCGATTCCGGGAATTTCCTTGACAGCTTTCAGACTGGTCGGTTTTTGACTGGCAATTGCTAACAGTGCACGGTTTGGGAGAATGATATAGGCCGGACAATTATTTTCTTTCATAAGTTCCCGGCGCCAATTGCAGAGTGTTTCGTATAAAATCGGATCGGTTATGTCTGAATCTTTGCCTGACGATAGGTTGGTCGGCTCATTAAGTCCAGAATTGTAGATTCGGTGTGGATTATGTGTTGATGTTAAATGACGGTTGTCTTTCTTTTTTGAAAATTCTGACGTTTCGAGCGCCACTGTCGCTTTGGCTTTTGCGGCAAGATAATTTGCCGGGCAGAATGGTTGCCCTGTAAGGGAATGCATTACAGAGAGTTTGAGTTGAACAATGTCGTTTAATTCAGTGCGAGCGGTGCGAAGCCGTGTGGTGACGGTTTTGTTGTCTGTTGTTTCTGGAGTGCGTATTATCAGGTCAATAAGCGGGCGTAGCGTGTCGGTAAAGTAACGGAATGCTTTGTCGATGCGTTCTTGAAAGAGGGGAGTGGTTGTCGGAATGTTGCGGTATTGTTTGGCAAAGGCATGTGCTACTTTCTCTATGGTTTCAGTGATTGTTACATTGGCCTCGTCATAATCGTGTGCCAGAATCGGGTAGTCGCGTGAGATATACTCCTGAACGATGCGGTAAAGACGGTTGAATGCTTCTCTCAATGGTTTAGGGGAGATGATGTTGTCGAGGCATTCGATCGTATAGCGTGTTTTTAGTGCGTCGATATGCGATTCGTCATACTTAATGTTATCGTGTGTGGCGTTGAAAGAGTCGATTGCAGTATCGAGAATGATAGCTGATGACGGAATCGGCCGTTCGAGCACCAGACCTTCAAGCGAGCGGCAGCGGCTAAGCGCCACATATATCTGTCCGTGGGCAAAAGCGTGTGTGGCGTCAATGATCGCCTTGTCAAATGTAAGACCCTGGCTTTTGTGTATAGTGATAGCCCAGGCCAGTCGAAGGGGAATCTGGCTGAATGTACCGCGGATGGTTTCGACAATGGATCCTTTTTCGGAGTCGAGGCTATAATCGGTATTTTCCCATGTGGCAGGCATTACTTCTATTTTGTTATCTGAGCCGATCGGTCGCACTATTGCTGAATTGGGCGTGAGAGCAATCACATGTGCCATCATTCCGTTAAAATAGCCTTGCTCGGGGTCATTTTTAAGGAACATCACCTGAGCTCCCACTTTGAGGGTAAGTGTTCGGTCTGTGGGTTGTGCGATTTCCGGAAAATCTCCCTCAACTTTTGCGGTGTAATTTTGTGACGGAGCGTCAATAGCCTGAAGTTGATGTTTGTTGATCTCGTCGGCACGTTGATTGTGTGTGGTCAGCCTTATGTAACCTTGAGTTTCGTCGGGTTTAAATGATGGATGATAGCGTGAGTTGAGAAGCGCAAGAGTGTTTTTGTCGACATGATTCGTGCGTATTCGGTTGAGCAGATCGATGAAGCGGATGTCTTTTTGTCGATACACATTAAGCAATTCGATTATCATGTATCCGGCTTCGTTTAGTGCTCTGCTTGAGAAGAAATATGGGGTGGAATATTCGGTTTTAAGCATCTCCCATTGCTCAGGCGGGACAACCGGCGGCAATTGTTGAAGATCGCCAATGAGCAAGAGCTGCACGCCTCCAAATGGCCGGGTGGGATCACGATGGCGACGCAGCACGTCATCGACGGCATCAAGGATATCGGAGCGAACCATGCTTATTTCGTCGATTACCATTAGATCCATTGTCCGCAGAATACGGAGTTTATCTCGGTTGAATCGTTCAACCCGTTTACGCTTTGTCGAATGTGTGGCACCAGAAAGGAATGGTGACAGAGCGAGTTGAAAGAATGAGTGGATTGTGCTGCCTTTGGCATTTATGGCGGCAATGCCTGTTGGCGCAAGAACTATGATGCGTTTCGACGAGTGATTCCGGAGCAGATGAAGAAACGTTGTCTTGCCGGTGCCGGCTTTACCCGTAAGAAACAGATTTGCCGAAGTGTTTTCGATGATTTGCCAGGCTGTGGACATCTCGGCATTATTTGACATTGCGTTGTTCAATTCGTCGCTGGACATAATATTTTTGTTTGTGATCGTTCTGATGGAAGCAAATTTACGAATTAAATTAAATGCATCTGAGTCTGATTGTGTACAAAAAAATGACGATGTGCCATTTTATTTTTGACACATCGTCATTTATAATGTATTTTATGACCGTCGTAAAAGACGGTTGCCAAGGTGATGATTATTTATTGAATTTGGCAAATTCAAGGTCGGCTTTTGCTTTTTGAGCCATTGACGGGTCAAGTTTGATGGCTTTTTCAAGATTGCTGCGAACCATTGACTCATTGTTGGTGCGTGCACCAAGTATGGCTGTCAGATAGTATGTCGTGGCATCAGGATTTGCGATGGCTGCAAGAGTGTTTTTGGCAGCAGCATAGTCCTTGGTGAGGATCTGTGCGAGAGCTGCGTTGTTGGTTTTGCTTGAGCCGAATGCTTTGACAGCTGCGGCATTGTCGCCCTGTGTGAGATAGTACACACCAAGGGCATCGCCAAGGTTGTCAAGACCGGCAGCGTTGCTGAAAGATGCGTTTGCAGCAGAGAAGTCTTTGTTGACAAGCGAAAGAAGACCCTTGTTCATGGCAACTTCTTTGCTGGCAGGATTGAGCTGGGCAGCTTTGTTGAAATTGCTGAGTGCCGTTGTGTAGTCTTGATTCTGATACTGGATATTGCCAAGGTTGTTATAGCCGCGGTAGTCATTGGGGTAGAGGCGGATCACGGTCTCATAAATCTTCTGTTTGCGGGCGTTGTCGTCGGTGAGAGTTGCTGCATAAAGAAGTTCCTCGACGCTGAGTTTGGCGGGATCGTTGTCAACGAGATTGTTGATTTCGTCGTTGCTTTTGCCGATAACGTCAATTGATGCTGTGATGCGTGAATAACGGAGCTGGGGCAGAATCTCGTCGGCAAGCACTTCAAACACGCTTGCAAGGTTGCGTATCTCGCGTTCGCGTTCCTCCGGATCATTAAATTGTCTGAGGACGCTGAGAATAAGATCTTTGTCCTGAATGTCGCTGGCGGCAACAAGTTTCTGGAAGCCATCCCAGTCTTCAGCTGTGAAGTTTGCTGTCAGTTCGCCGAATTCGGCAATCTTGTCTTTCTTAAGTTGTTTCTGAAGGTAGGCCTGAGTATTGGCTTCACGGTCTTCAGCCAAACGGGCATTAAAGTCGAGGGCGCCTTCGGGAGATGCATATGATTCAATGTTGATAGAGTTGATCACGAGGCTGTCGGCTGCGTTGGCTGAACGAAGACGATGCTGAAGTTCCATCATTTCGGGAGTGCCGAGCTGATTATTGCGCACTACGGCCTGATTGATCAAAAAGCGTATGTCTGCAGAATATTTTTCGTTGATGATGCGCTGGAATGCGTCGGCGGCAGTGGCCGGGTCTACGGTTGCGGCATCAGCAAGGGCGGCGGTAGCTATGACGCCATCGGCCACTTTCACGCGCGGAAGCACATATTTTTTGTTGCCCTGAGCTACATCGAAAGTGAGGTAAAGTTCGCTGTTCATCATTGCCGGATTGTAGACATAGCTGACGGGAATTGTCACGACGCCACCATTGTCGTAGCTTACTACAGCTGCATTGCCGCGCACTTTCTCGCCTTGAAGGGCTGTGGGAGTTGCGGCGGATTCGGTACCGGAATAAACGAGTACGGGAGTGATGGTCACCTGAGCGTTTTTCTTGAAAAATTTAGCGGGGATATTGGCTGTAACCACCGCGGGAACGTCCTGACCTACCACTTCGAGTGGATTGGGATTTGTCGAGAAATAGTCCGACTTAAACTGACCCATCTTGCTGCTGCAGGCCGACATGGCAATCAATCCGCTGATAGCAAGTGAATAGCATACAAATTTTTTCATAATGTGAGATTTATATGATTTTGAAATGTTGATGACTGAAAGATGAAGCGGTTATGTCGTGCAAATATAATCCAATAATTTGGATTAACGGCACGGCCTTTTGCAAAATATTTTGTGAACGACTAAAAATAATGAAAAAACGACAATAAGGAAATCGGCGTTTCGGATGGATGCGATTCTCGGATAACGGTAATAGGAATACCGTGAAGTAAAGATCGTAGATTTCGACGGAAACAGCGTGGCAGTATTTTTTGCGAGGCCGGAATAAATATGTAATTTTGCAGAATCATCCCGCCCGCTTTTGATGCGGCGGCCAATTCCAATTACTATCTGAAACGGATTATGAGAAAATGGAAAATAGAAGACAGCGCTGAGCTGTACAATATCAATGGTTGGGGACTGAAATATTTTTCAGTCAACGATAAAGGACACGTCACGGTGACGCCGCGTGAAGGCTACGCCACAGTTGACCTTAAAGAGGTGATGGACGAATTGCAGGTGCGTGATGTCACCTCGCCTGTGCTTCTCCGTTTTCCCGATATCCTGGACAACCGCATTGAAAAGATATCCAACTGCTTCAAGCTTGCAGCGAAAGAATATGACTACGAGGCTCAAAACTTTCTCATATATCCGATAAAAGTTAACCAGATGCGCCCCGTGGTGGAAGAACTCGTAAGTCACGGCCGGAAATTCAATATCGGATTGGAAGCCGGCTCAAAGCCTGAACTTCATGCCGTTCTCGCCACGAATATCGCCGACAATGCGCTTATAATATGCAATGGTTACAAGGACGAAAATTTCATAGAGCTTGCGCTTCTCGCTCAAAAGATGGGTCGGCGCATTTATCTCGTCGTAGAAAAACTTAACGAGTTGAAGCTGATAGCTGATGTGGCCAAACGACTCAAAATCATGCCTAATGTAGGCATACGCATCAAGCTGTCTTCGTCGGGATCCGGCAAATGGGAGGAATCAGGCGGCGATCAGTCGAAATTCGGACTCAATTCGAGCGAATTGCTTGAGGCAATCGATTTCCTCACAAAGCATCATCTGCAGGGATGTCTTAAGCTGATTCATTTCCATATCGGCAGTCAGGTGACAAAGATACGGCGTATAAAGAATGCCCTTCGAGAAGCCATGCAATTCTATGTACAGCTTTCCAAGCTTGGTTTCGACATCGATTTTGTCGATATCGGCGGTGGCCTCGGCGTTGACTATGACGGCACTCGAAATGCTTCATCGGAGAGTTCGATGAACTATTCGATACAGGAATATGCCAACGATGCCGTTTCGGCTCTTGTCGATGCATGCACCAAAAACGGCATCAAACAACCCAACATAATAACGGAAAGCGGTAGGTCGCTTGCCGCCCATCATTCCGTGCTTGTGTTTGAGGTGCTTGAAACAACGGAATTGCCTATATGGCATGATGAAGAAGAGCTTCCCGCCGACTCACACGAATTGGCCCGCGAACTCTACGATATCTGGGATCGCCTTAACCAGCCACGTCTGTTCGAGAGCTGGCACGATGCATTGCAGATAAGGGAGGAGGCTCTTGATCTCTTTAATCTGGGACTTCTTGACTTGCGCACACGTGCTCAGATTGAAAAACTTTTCTGGTCTGTGGCACGCGAGGTAGGGGAGATAGCCGCAGGCATGAAACATGCTCCCGAGGAATTGCGTAAGATTGCCAAAATGATTCCCGACAAATATTTTTGCAATTTTTCTCTTTTTCAATCTCTGACCGATTCATGGGCCATTGATCAGGTGTTCCCGATCATTCCCTTGTCTCGTCTTGACGAACGTCCCGACCGCACGTGCACGATTCAGGATATCACGTGCGACTCCGATGGCAAAATAGCCAACTTCATTACAAATCACGGTACCACCACGTCGCTTCCCGTCCATTCCGTGCGCCCGGGCGAACCGTATTATCTCGGCGTATTTCTTGTGGGCGCATATCAGGAGATCCTCGGCGATATGCACAACCTTTTTGGCGATACCAATGCAGTGCATATTTCGGTCTATAAAGATCGCTATGAAATAGACCGCGTAATTGATGGCGAAACGGTCGCCGAGGTGCTTGACTATGTGCAGTTCAGCCCTAAAAAACTTGTGCGGAATGTCGAAACATGGGTTACAGCATCGATGAAAGCCGGCCATATTACGCCTGAAGAAGGTCGGGAGTTCCTTTCCAACTATCGATCGGGCTTATACGGATACACCTATCTCGAGAAAGACTGATGCACTTTCTGTCGGCTGAAACGATGAGCGACTCCGAAATATCCGTTCCGACAACACAGCGTTATTTCATGCAGTTGTCTTATTGCGGTGCGCCATATCACGGATGGCAGATCCAGCCAGGCTGCGTGACTGTACAATCGGTGATTGAGGATGCATTGTCAAAAATTTTCCGTCATCCCACCCAGATCGTCGGAGCGGGGCGTACGGACGCCGGTGTCAATGCCCGGCTGATGATTGCACATTTCGATGCTCCGGCGCCTTTGGCTGATGAAAGAAAATTCGTGCGTGCGCTTAACTCAATAGTTGGGCGTAACATAGCCATTCAACGAGTGTGTCGCGTTCATTCCGATGCCCACGCGCGTTTCGATGCCACATCGCGTACATATCATTATTATGTCTCGACCCGTAAAACTCCGTTTTTCCATCAGTTGTGCTGGCAAGCGCCTGCTACAATCGACTTCGGGGCAATGAACCGCGCTGCTGAAGAGTTGTTGGCTGTTGATGATTTCACTTCATTCGCCAAATTACACACTGATAACAAAACCAATATTTGTCACGTTTCGGAGGCTCAATGGCATCAAATGCCGTCAGTCGATGGCGGATATGTTTTTGTTATTACCGCCGATCGCTTTCTTCGCAACATGGTGCGTGCCGTTGTCGGTACCCTTGTCGATGTCGGTCGCGGAAAGTTGACAATAGATGATTTCCGCCGGATCATTGCCGACCGCAACCGTTGTTCGGCCGGAACTTCAATGCCCGGTCATGCGTTGTTCCTTTGGGATATAACATATCCATATATCACGTTCTGACACAAATAATCTGCAAATGACTACTGATAAAATCATTTCGGCCATATCACGGCGCCTCGGAATTGAAAGCCTCAACGAAATGCAGCGGCAAATGCTCGAAACCGAACAACGGGCAATTACGCTCATCGCGCCGACAGGATCCGGTAAAACTCTTGCTTTCTCTTGCCGCATGCTCCGTGCCCTCGACAATCCGCGTGAAGAGATACAGGTTGCAGTCATTGCGCCTTCGCGCGAATTGGTCATACAGATTTCTTCCGTGTTGCGGCCGATAGCCGAAGGATATAAGACAGTGGCACTTTATGGCGGCCACTCCGTAGCGGATGAATGCAGATCGCTCTCTCCCGTTCCGGATATTGTCATTGCTACCCCCGGACGTCTGCTTGACCATATCCGTCGTGGAAATGTCAATGTCGGATCGGTGAGCACTCTTGTGCTTGACGAATATGACAAAGCGCTTCAGCTCGGTTTTGAAGCGGAGATGAAACGCATCGTATCGCGTATCGGAAAATTGAAAAACCTGATATTGACATCGGCTACCGAAATGACGACGGTGCCTGATTATCTTCCTTTAGGGAACGCTCTTCATATTGACTTTTCCCGGCATTCCGCTCCCAATGACAGACTGCAGACAGTTGAAGTAGTGAGCTTTTCACGTGATAAGCTTGACACTTTGGTCGCGTTGCTTGGTTCGTTCGAATCGCCCCATCGCTCGATCGTTTTTGTCAACCATCGTGAAAGCGCCGAACGTGTCTACGCTCGTTTGCGATCCGACAATATCCCTGCCATTCTTTATCATGGAGCTCTTGACCAGCGTCAGCGTGAAATGGCCGTTGATCTATTTGCCAATGGTACGGCTTTGGTGCTTGTGGCCACCGATCTCGCCGCTCGCGGACTTGATATCGAAGGCGTTGAAAACGTGGTGCATTATCATCTTCCGGTCAATGAGCAGGCGTGGGTTCACCGCAACGGACGCACTGCGCGTCAGAACGCCTCCGGAACGGCTTGGGTGATTGTTTCCGAAGCCGACAACCGTCCCGATTTTATCACGACCGACCGCAGTTATCAGCCTGTGCCGGGCGTTCATGTTGTCGATACGCCGGTTTCAACGCTTTACATCAGCGCCGGGAAAAAGGAAAAAATATCACGTGGCGACGTAGCCGGATTCGTTTCAGCTTCCGGAGTTACAGCTCCGGATGAAATCGGAAGGATCATCGTTCATGATCATCATGCTTTGGTGGCGGTTCCTGCCTCCAAGGCCTCGGCCACAGCCACTGCTCTGTCGCAGATCAAACTTAAAGGAAAGAAGCAACGCGTGAGTGTGGTGAAATTCTGAGAGAATGGCCGGCTGATATGCCATTTCAGCACAAGTTGGTTAATAATGTGCAAAACGTTTTGTTTTGCCAAAAAAATAATTATGTTTGCATCGTGATATTATCCCTTTGAGGGATACCGAAACATTACAAAAATAAACCAAACTTCATAATATGGCAAAAATTATAGGAGCTGTTGACATCAATGAAGAGCGCTGCAAGGGTTGCAACCTTTGTGTTGTGGCTTGTCCGACTGATGTGCTCGGTCTGCAGCCTAAGGAAGTCAACGATCGTGGCTATCACTTCGCTTACGCTGTCGATCCCGATAAATGCATCGGATGTGCATCGTGCGCTCTCGTATGCCCCGACGGATGTATAGAAGTGTATCGCGTCGTTGAAAAATAATTGTCGAACCTAATTCACTCACAATTGAATATGAAAGAAGATGTGAAACTGATGAAGGGTAATGAGGCTATAGCACATGCCGCCATCCGTTATGGCGTTGACGGCTATTTCGGCTATCCCATCACCCCTCAGAGCGAGGTGCTTGAAACTCTGGAAACGCTTATGCCATGGGAAACCACAGGCATGGTAGTCCTACAGGCTGAAAGTGAGGTCGCCTCGATTAATATGGTCTACGGAGGCGCTTCGACCGGTAAAGCAGTCATGACCTCGTCATCAAGCCCGGGCATCAGCCTTATGCAGGAAGGCCTTTCTTATATCGCTGCCGGCGAATTGCCGGCATTGGTCGTAAATGTGATGCGCGGAGGTCCGGGACTTGGTACAATACAGCCCTCGCAGAGCGATTATTTCCAGGCTACAAAAGGCGGTGGACACGGCGACTACCACTATATAGTGCTGGCTCCGTCGACAGTGCAGGAAATGGCCGATTTTGTCGGGCTCGGATTTGATCTCGCTTTTAAATATCGCACTCCCGCAATGCTTCTGGCTGACGGTATTGTCGGTCAGATGATGGAGAAAGTAGTGCTTCCGGAACAACGACCTCGCCGTACTCCCGAGCAGATAGCCGAGCAATGCCCATGGGCGGTGACGGGACATCCGCAGGGTCGTAAGCCCAATGTGCTTACAACCCTCGAGCTCGAAAGCCCCAAAATGGAAGTGAACAACCTACGTTTTCAGGAAACTTATCGCCGCATTGAGGAGAATGAAGTGCGTTATCAGGAATATTTCACCGATGACGCCGAAGTGCTTTTCGTGGCGTTCGGATCAATAGCGCGCATATGCCTGAAAGCTATCGAAGATGCCCGTGCTGCCGGCATAAAGGTCGGACTTGTTCGTCCGATCACACTTTGGCCTTTTCCTACCCGCAAGATCGCCGAAATGAGCCGCAACGTAAAGGGCATGATGGTCGTGGAACTCAATGCCGGACAGATGATCGAAGATGTGCGTCTGGCTGTGGAAGGCCGCGTACCTGTATATCACTACGGCCGTATGGGCGGTTGCATACCAAATCCGCAGGAGGTGCTTCAGGCAATGCAGTCGCATTTTCCCGACATGAAATAACCAACACTCTCACATGTATTCACGATGAAACCCGAAGATATCAAACGAAGCGAAAACAAGGTCTATTCCCGGCCTGAGCTTCTCAATGACACCCCGATGCACTATTGTCCGGGATGTTCCCATGGCGTGGTGCACAAGCTTGTGGCCGAAGTGATTAAAGAAATGGGCGTCGAAAACAATGCCATTGGTGTTGCGCCTGTCGGCTGCGCTGTGTTTGCCTACAATTATATCGATATAGACTGGATAGAAGCGGCTCATGGACGCGCTCCCGCGGTGGCTACCGGCGCCAAACGGCTAAATCCCGAATGTCTGGTGTTTACCTATCAAGGCGATGGCGATCTCGCAGCGATCGGTACCGCCGAAACGATCCATGCCGCAAACCGCGGCGAGAATATCGCCATTATATTCATTAATAACGCCATTTACGGCATGACCGGCGGGCAGATGGCTCCCACCACTCTCGAGGGACAGAAAACGGCCACCACACCTTATGGACGTCGCGTTGATCTCAATGGTCATCCCCTTAAAATCGGTGATTTGCTGGCTCAGCTTGAGGGCACATGCTATGTGACAAGACAAGCTGTGCACACGCCGGCCGCTGTACGCAAGGCCAAAGCCGCAATACGAAAAGCTTTCGAGAATTCACTTGCTGGGCGTGGCACTTCCGTTGTGGAAATTGTCAGCACATGCAATAGCGGTTGGAAAATGTCGCCTGAAAAAGCCAATCAGTGGATGGTGGATAATATGTTCCCGTTCTATCCGCTGGGTGATCTGAAAAATGTTGAATAATTAAGCCGACAACAATGAAACAGGAAATTATTGCAGCCGGATTCGGCGGACAAGGTGTCCTTTCGATGGGCAAGATACTCGCTTATGCAGGGCTGATAGATGATCTCGAAGTGACTTGGATGCCATCATACGGCCCCGAGCAGCGTGGCGGCACGGCCAATGTTACCGTCGTACTCTCTGATTCGCCTATAAGTTCCCCTGTGCTTGACAGCTATGACACAGCGGTCATTCTTAATCAGCAGAGCCTTGATAAGTTTGAATCGAAAGTCAAGCCCGGAGGCACTCTAATTTATGATCCCTACGGAATCCACCATGCCCCCACACGTACTGATATAAACATTTATCCGGTCAACGCCATGGATGTGGCTCTCGAACTGAAAAACGCAAAGAGCTATAATATGATCATTTTGGGAGCATTGCTGAAAATTAATCCCATAGTTAGTGTGGATTCAGTGATGACGGGACTGAAAAAGACTCTTCCGGAACGTCACCACCATTTGCTCCCAGCCAACCGCGAGGCCATCATGCGTGGAATGGATCTTGTCGAGGTGAAGTAATTCTCATTGACAAGCCTGGAAAACATTGTTTTAAGCATCCACGTGTGTCCGGCTAAATAAAAAATACGCGCCGAAAGTGGTTATTTTCTAAAAAAAACTCTTACATTTGCACAATAAATCGTTTTTTATCCGTATAATTTATCCCCAAAAACAAAAAATCATGGCTTACGTAATCACTGACAAATGCGTTGCTTGCGGAACATGTATTTCCGTATGCCCCGTTGAAGCTATCTCCGAAGGCGATATCTACCACATTGATCCCGACACATGCATTGAGTGCGGTTCTTGTGCTGAAGTTTGCCCCAGCGAAGCTATTATTCCGGGCTAAATAATGCATATGGCAGATGACGGTTTTGCCGTCATTGCTTTGCATGCAAAGCACCGTCATTTGATTGAATTTTTTGAAACGGTGTGCGTCGCTTTTCGCGGTCGCACACCGTTTTTTTGATTTCAACAAGTCGACACATAAGCGACAAATCTGATTTGCCATACCCTAAACAGTTTGCCATATAGTGTTGTTTAATAGTAAAAGTAACGTCATAAAACGATTGACATGGATATTAATGTATTATATAAGCTCACCTATGGTCTTTATGTCGTAGGCGCGTTTAAGGAAGGACGTCCGGTGGGATGTGTTATCAACACTTGCTTTCAGGTAACGAGCGAGTGTCCTACCGTGGCGATATCGTTGAACAAAAACAATTACACTCTCGAAGCGATTCGTGAGAATCGCTTGTTTTCTTTGTCTATAGTTGCAGAAGATACCGATCCGATGATTATTGGTCGGTTTGGTTATGTCTCAAGTCGAGATAATGATAAGTACGGGCAATTTGGATATCAGGTGATTGGTTTCACGCCTTGTGTCGATGGTTCATTTGCCGGACGGCTTATTCTTGAGATGCAGCAAATGGTCGACTGCGGCACCCACATGCTCATCATAGCACGTCTTATCGACACAGTCGACGGAACCGGTACTCCGATGACCTACGCCTACTATCATGATGTGATTAAAGGCCGCGCCCCGAAAAATGCGCCGACCTATCGCGGTGATGATTGATTCTCTATAGGAATAGACGTCACGATGTCGTGTGAATAAGCCATTGGGAGTCGGGGAGGTATTTCATCCGTACGATGGCGTGGGTTCATCGCAATGTGAGCTTTGATTTCATTGGTTAATTTTAGCTGATTCAGTTTAGTCTTCTGCGATGTATCCTTGACGTTTGACGCTCGTGATCCGGATATGGACCGGCAAAGAACAAGTTAGGCTGTAACGATTTTTGAAAATCGTTACAGCCTAACAGTCGTATTATATCAGAGAGTAGCTACTCTTCAATAGCAGCCTGAGCCGCAGCTACGCGGGCAATAGGCACGCGGAAGGGTGAGCAGCTGACATAGTTCATGCCAAGTTTTGCGCAGAATTTGACGGATGAGGGTTCGCCTCCGTGTTCACCGCAGATGCCCACTTTGAGTTCGGGCTTCGTTGCACGGCCTTTTTCTACGCCCATGCGCACAAGCTGTCCGACACCTTCCTGATCGAGCACTTCAAACGGATCGGTCTTGATGATGCCATGTTCCTTGTAGAATTTGAGGAATTTGGGTGCATCGTCGCGTGAGAAGCCGAATGTCATCTGCGTGAGGTCGTTTGTGCCGAACGAGAAGAAATCGGCTACGGTAGCGATTTCATTTGCCGTAAGGGCGGCGCGGGGCACTTCAATCATTGTGCCGACTTTATAAGGAACGCTCTGACCTTTTTCTTCAAACACTTTAGCTGCGGTGATGTTGATTACATCGGCCTGATTCTGAATTTCTTTGAGTGAACCTACCAAAGGAATCATTATTTCCGGATGAACATCAATGCCGCGTTCTTTCACTGCAAGAGCAGCTTCGATGATGGCACGTGTCTGCATTTCGGTAATCTCGGGATATGTGATGCCGAGGCGGCAACCGCGGTGGCCGAGCATCGGGTTGAACTCTTCAAGAGAGTCAACTTTTGCTTTCACTTCTTCGAGAGTAAGACCCATTTCTGCCGCAAGCTCTTTTTGAGTTGCTGTCTGGTGGGGAACAAATTCATGCAGAGGGGGATCGAGCAGACGAATTGTCACGCCGTAGCCATCCATGGCTTCGAAGATGCCTTCAAAATCGCCGCGCTGCATCGGGAGAAGCTTGGCGAGAGCCACGCGACGGCCTTCGACGTCACTTGCAAGAATCATCTCGCGTACTGATTTGATGCGGTCGCCTTCAAAGAACATGTGTTCTGTGCGGCAGAGGCCGATACCCTGAGCGCCGAAGTTGCGTGCCTGTTTGGCGTCGCGGGGAGAGTCGGCGTTTGTACGGACGAGTGTCTTGGTATATTTTGCCGCAAGGTTCATGATTGCGCCGAAGTCACCGTCAAGTTCGGGTTCGGTGGTGGGAACCTGACCGTCATAAACATCACCGGTCGATCCGTTCAAAGAGATCCAGTCGCCTTCATTGTAAATCTTGCCACCGCATTCGAGAGTCTTGGCTTTGTAGTCTACGCGGATTTCGCCTGCACCAGACACGCAGCATTTACCCATGCCTCGGGCCACGACGGCTGCGTGAGATGTCATGCCGCCGCGCATGGTGAGAATGCCCTGGGCGACTGCCATACCGCGAAGGTCTTCAGGTGATGTTTCGATACGCACGAGCACGACTTTCTTTTTCTTTTCAGCCCAGGCTTCGGCATCGTCTGCCGAGAAAACGATCTGACCGGCGGCTGCTCCCGGAGATGCGGGAAGACCTTTGGCTACGACTTTTGCGCGTTTAAGTGCGGCTTTGTCAAACACCGGGTGCAGAAGCTCGTCGAGTTTTTGAGGCTCCATGCGCAGAAGGGTTGTCTTTTCGTCAATTTCACCTGCGCGAAGGAGATCCATGGCTATTTTCACCATGGCGGCGCCGGTGCGTTTGCCGTTGCGGGTCTGGAGCATCCAGAGTTTGCCATCCTGGATGGTGAATTCCATATCCTGCATATCTTTGTAGTAGTCCTCGAGGCGTCCGGCGATTTTGATCAGCTCTTCGGCACATACCGGCATTGATTCCTGCAAGGAGGGATATTTTGTGGCGCGTTCTTCTTCGCTTATGCCCTGAAGAGCGGCCCAGCGGCGTGAACCTTCAACTGTGATTTGCTGCGGAGTGCGGATACCGGCTACAACATCCTCGCCCTGTGCGTTGATGAGATATTCGCCGTTAAATATGTTTTCACCTGTTGCTGCGTCACGGCTGAATGCTACACCGGTAGCCGAATTGTCGCCCATGTTGCCGTAAACCATGGCCTGGACATTTACGGCTGTGCCCCATTCTTCAGGAATCTGGTTCATGCGGCGATAGATGATGGCGCGTTCGTTCATCCAGCTGTCAAACACAGCGCAAATGCCGCCCCAAAGCTGTTCCCAGGCACTGTCGGGGAAGTCTTTGCCGGTGTATTCCTTAACGGCTCCCTTGAAGAGTTTGACAAGATTTTTGAGATCTTCAACGTTGAGCTCTGTGTCAAGCTTAACGCCTTTTTCTTCTTTCACCTTGTCCATGATTTCTTCAAACGGATCGATGTCGTTTTTGCTTTTGGGCTTCATGCCGAGCACGACATCGCCATACATCTGCACGAAACGACGGTAGCTGTCCCATGCAAAGCGGGGATTGCCGCTTTTCTCTGCAAGTGATGCCACAGTGGCGTCGTTCATGCCGAGGTTGAGCACAGTATCCATCATACCGGGCATCGAAGCGCGTGCACCCGAACGAACCGAAACCAAAAGCGGATTGGCCGGGTCGTCAAATTTACAGCCGGTAAGTGATTCAACGTGAGCGATAGCTTTTTCAACATCTGATTTCAGGCGTTTTACAACTTCGTCGCGCCCAAACTGTGTGTATTCGGTGCAGACTTCAGTTGTGATGGTGAATCCGGGAGGTACGGGCATACCCAAAAGATTCATTTCGGCGAGGTTAGCGCCTTTACCGCCAAGGAGATTGCGCATAGAGGCGTTGCCTTCAGCTTTGCCATCTCCAAACGTGTAAACTCTTTTCATTGGAAATTAATTAGAATTATTAATTGAATTTTGATTTAATGTTTCTTCAATTAGAGGTGTTACTCATGGTGAGTTGTGTAGTGCAAAGATAGCATAATAATCTCGAAATTGAAATTATTTAAAGAGAAAATTAGTGACCGTTATGGTTGTTTAGGTTTATTTCAGCTGCTTTGTCATTATAGTGGAGGGCTGTATCCTCATGCGAAAATTCTTATTGTTTATGCTTGTTCCGATCTGAACAATGTCTATGCTTTTGCCGTTATAATGACGCGAGATGACGTAATCCGCTTAAATACCGTTCAATTAACAATTTAAACTATTTTGTCAAAATGGATAATAAAAAGTACATCTGTGAAGTATGCGACTGGATCTACGATCCCGAAGTAGGTGATCCCGAA
This sequence comes from uncultured Porphyromonadaceae bacterium, assembly GCA_905193485.1. Classification (GTDB taxonomy): domain Bacteria; phylum Bacteroidota; class Bacteroidia; order Bacteroidales; family Muribaculaceae; genus Paramuribaculum. The sequence goes on from CAJJOX010000011.1 coordinate 16,621, forward strand.
AATGGCATTGCGCCCGGCACATCATTCGAAGAGCTGCCCGACGATTTTGTTTGTCCCGTTTGCGGTGTTGGCAAAGATCAATTCGCTCCCGTCGAAGATTAGGCATCCTTGACCCATCGCTCCGTCGGGGGAATAAGGGAAAATGATATTGCCGCCATGGTTTCGGCGATGTCAGTTCCAACACGATGGATCCAGTCCTAAAAGCGAGGTGACAATCTGTAGCCTCGCTTTTTTTGCTTTGCAGTCATATAAATCATGTTTTTTCTTTACCTTTGTGCAATCATAATCAGTGCCAATAATGAAAAAGCAGATAATGGACTTTAAGGTCGTGGAGAATCGACGGCTCCATACCATGTACTCGTTACTCCGGTTGACGCCGGCCGACGGCGCTCCGGTGCCTGACGCACGACCCGGTCAGTTTGTGCAAGTCGCTGTGGATGGCAGCAAAACTACGTTCTTGCGCCGCCCTATTTCGATCAATTTCATCGACCGCCGGACTAATGAACTATGGCTTTTGGTTCGCAAGGCCGGAGCCGGAACCGAACGCTTGTGCGAATATTCCGTCGGCGATCCGCTCAATCTGATTATCCCGTTGGGCAATGGCTTTTCAGTACCTCATAAATCCGATTCCCGGGTGCTGCTTATTGGCGGCGGGGTAGGGGTAGCTCCCCTTCTTGAGTTCGGCAATGTATTGAGGAATTCCGGCTTTGCTCCCGAGTTCCTGTTGGGAGCCCGTTCCGAAAATGATCTTCTGGAGCTCGACTGTTTCCGGTCTGTCGGACCAGTACATGTGTCAACCGACGATGGCTCGGCTGGTCATAAGGGAGTCGTCACTCTCAACCCTGTCCTTTCTCAGGCGTGGGATCACATATATTGTTGCGGGCCGGCTCCAATGATGAAAGCCGTGGCGGCGGTAGCACGTGAAATCGGTGCCGATTGCGAAGTGTCGCTCGAAAATATGATGGCTTGCGGCATCGGAGCCTGTCTGTGTTGCGTGGAAAATACCGTAAAAGGAAATGTATGCGTTTGCACCGAAGGTCCGGTGTTCAATATAAATCAACTCACATGGTGAATCTCGAAGTGAAAATTGGCGGATTGAGGCTGAAAAACCCCGTCCTCACTGCTTCCGGAACCTTTGGCTACGGTCTGGAATTTGCTGATTTTATAGATTTGAGCCGTCTTGGTGGATATATAGTCAAAGGCACGACTCTTGAGCCCCGTCAAGGCAATCCCTATCCCCGAATGGTTGAAACGCCTTCTGGCATGCTCAATGCCGTGGGGCTTCAGAATAAAGGAATCGAATATTTCATCGATAACATATATCCTGAGGTATGTGACATCGATTCGCACCTTATTGTAAATGTTTCCGGTGCTAAAATCGACGATTATGTCGCTGTTTGCCGACGTCTTGCCGAATCTACCGGTGTCAAGGCGATTGAGGTGAATATATCATGCCCTAATGTTAAGCAGGGGGGTATGGCTTTCGGCACCACTTGCAGCGGCGCGGCATCTGTCACCAAGGCCGTGCGTGCGGCTTTCCCGGGGACTGTGATAGTGAAGCTGTCGCCCAATGTTACCGATATAGCGGAGATAGCCAAAGCGGTCGAAGGCGAAGGCGCCGATGCTGTGTCGCTGATCAACACATTGATGGGTATGGCCATCGACGTCGAGCGTCGTCGGCCCTGTCTTTCGACCATAACAGGTGGTTTGTCCGGTCCGGCTGTCCGTCCGGTGGCTGTGAGGATGGTATGGCAGGTGGCCAAGGCAGTAGGCATTCCGGTTGTCGGACTCGGCGGCATCATGAATGGTCGTGATGCCCTTGAGTTTATTCTTGCCGGGGCTACTGCGATAGAAGTCGGCACGGCCAACTTCATTGATCCTGCTGTCACGGTTAAGATTGTCGATTACATGTCGGATTATTGCATGCGTCATGGAGTGAACGACATCACCGAACTCATAGGCGCCATTAATCAATAGCGTACAGATACTGTGGGCTGCCTGACTGTCAGATTTTTCCGTTTTTGATTTCGTCGATGCTCACAAGTTTGCTGACGATGGCGTAGATTGTCAGACCTGCAGGGGAGTGGATCTGCAGTTTTGATGCGATGTTGCGTCGGTGTGTCATCACTGTGTTGACCGACACGTTGAGTTGACCCGCAATCTCTTTGTTTGAGAGTCCTTTCACTACGCCGACAACTATTTCTTTTTCTCGCGGGGTCAGTTCGTCGGTCGAGTCACGGTCTTCTCCTGATCCGGCCATCACCTTGTCTATTGCCGCTTTTAGTGTCGATGCGTCGGAATAGACATGCAATGTATCGTCAAACGCCGACGTGTAGGTGGCTGGAAGATAGTTCCATGTCAGTCCGATGATGTTTGTGCCGGATGGCAGCTGTTGGCGAAAAGCCGCGACCCGCTCGGGTGGCATCGAAACGGCATCTGCCACAACAAGATGCAATTCTCCATCCCCGGCACGATCAATATAGTTGATATCCGTGTTTATGCTGACCGAGGGATAGTTGAGTGAGGCGATAAGCGACGAAAGGCCGGCGGTAATGATGTCGGATTCAGAAACGATATGTATTGTCAGTCTTTTCATCATCCATAGCGGTTAGTCCGTGGCCTTGCCGCGTAGCCTGATCTCAAATTCCGCTATCATCGGCACGAGTATCCGGTTTTCAATTTTATGATGGGAGTTTAGATCCTCTTCACAATTGAAGATGTCAACAAGTGCATCATACATCTTGTTAGGCATCGAGGTCGAATAGTAGCGCAGTATGATGTTTTTCAAGTCGGATAACTTTTCGCCGATTTCATCGTGATTTTTCTTGAAAATATCAATGTTGTATGATGATTGCACATTATTGGTCTTCAGCCCGCGGATATACGGCCACACATTGCGCTCCTCATAATTGAAATGTTTTTTCACCTGACCCACATACTCGTCGTAGAACTTCATGATGGCGGGATTGATATCTGAATGGCCATTATCGAGAGCCATAAGCAGATTGTTGCGGATATGTGGAAATTTATATCCCAAAAAATAATCGTGCGAGTTGTGAAGGAAGTCGACAATCCCGATTGCCGTGTCAATCGAGCATTCTACCTTGTCGGCCTTGCCCGAAAGGATGAAATTGACTATTAGAAGAAAGGTGTTGGTGTCGATGCCCGCCTCATCGCACACCTCACCGATTGTCTTGGAGCCGAACCCCAGAGGAATGGAAAATCGGCTGAGGATGGGGAGAATGTTGAAATCCTCATTGACAAGTCCAACCATCGAGTCGTGTGCTGCGATGGTGCGGGTAAACTGCCTGCCCATGTTTGTTTACTGTTTATTTTGAAGTTTCGGCATCGTCGGCTTTTTCTGCTGCCTCGGCTGCCTGATCTTCCGCTATTTCATTGTCCTTGAATTCGGTTATTCCGGCTGCTATCAGTTGGTTATACCAGGCATAGACTTTGCGGATATCGTTGGTGTAGACACGTTCGTCATCAAACGTCGGAAGCACTTCCGCAAACATGGCGCGGACACTGACGTCATCCATTGCCTTGACGTTCACCGGTTTACCGTCATTCTTTTCCTTGATTGTTTCAAGCACATCGGCGAGAGGCACGTCGTCATCTTCCGTATAGATTGAGATATCGCCGAGCGAAACCACTTTGTCATGTGCATAGGCGGGAGTGCGTTTGCCATTTTGCAACGATTCAACAATGAGCATGTTTTTCCCTTGACTTACAAGTTTAAACAGACCGGGACGACCGGATATCGATAAAATTCTTTTGATCATTTTTGAGCGGTTAAAAGTTTTACACACAAAAATAATCATTAATTTTTAAATGTGCACAATCTGTGTGTCGGTTATTTATCGTTCTCCATTTTTGATTGCGATTTTAATTACGGAAAAAAATCTTTAATTTATTGTGGAAAAATTTCCTTAATTCCTCGGCATATATTATTTTTGTGGTCACGATAGCGATGCGGTTAAAAGTGCCGGCATATCGAAACAGCAGCGATGAAAAATTGCATGGAAATGACAGATCATATAATCCAACATTATAAGCCAATGAAACAGAAAATTTTGATTGAAGGAGTGGGGAGTTTTATGCCCCCTCAGGATATCGTTGATGCCCGTGAGGCACAAAGTCGCGGGCAGATGACTGCCGAAGAGGTGCGCCGTGAGGAAGACAAGGTTGTCGACGACATAGTTGAGCGACAGCTTGCGGCCGGTCTGCGTGAAGTGACATCGGGTGAGATTCGTCGTCACCGGTGGGATAAGGACTTCTGGCTCGGGTTCAAAGGCATAGAGCTTGAGCGTGTCGATACCGGTTATATATACGAACCGGTCGAGCCGTATACCGACGTGATACGTGTTGTGGGCCGCATTGAATCCAATCCCGGTCACCCCTTTCTCAGTGGATTCAAATATTTGCTTGACAAGGTGAACGGTAGAGCCGTATGTCGTCAGACAATGCCGTCACCGGCCAATCTTTACGCCGAGATCGTCAGCATTTCGCAGGGTAATATCGCATCTGTTTATCCTGCTCCGGAACTTCTTCTCGATGACATCGCCAAGGCTTACAACGACACTCTCATGAGCTATTATGAGGAGGGATGCCGCAGTGTCCAGTTTGACGACACTATAGTGGGGCGTCTTTGCGATCCGGCTTATGAAAAAGACCTTTTGCGCGGAGGCATTGATCTTTTGAAATATCAATCCGACATTATCGGCGTGTTCAATAAATCGGTAGCCGGTTTACCGGCCGACATGCAGATTTCGCTATATATTTCAGGTGGCGACGTAGCTGTCCCTCGATGGTCGGCCTCGGAACTCCCCGACAATATTGTTCCAAAAGTGCTTCGCGATGTTGACATCAGCAAGTTCTACATGCCCTTCGACCCGTCGAATCTTGATTCAATGGCTGTGTTGAAATTTTTGCCGGCCGATAAACGTGTCGTTGTCGGCCTTGTTAACGCCCACACACCTTGGGCCGATGGTTTCATGGATTTCAACAGGGCATTGGATGAAGTGCTTAAATATTTGCCGGCCGACCGTCTGGCAGTAAGCCCGCAAACCGGATTTAAACTTTCCGGCACATTGCGTCGTGGCCTTACTTATGACGATCAGTGGCGTAAATTGAAAATGCTGTCTGAAGCATTGGAGGGCAAGACGGTCGTGAGCCGTTGACGGTCTGCCGTGGTTTTTTATTTAAAAATTTACAATTTTATTTAGCTTCTTTTAAAGTTTTAAGCGCCATGATTGCGTTTGGAAAGCCTGTATATGGCATTGATTGCACA
>CAJJOX010000012.1 GCA_905193485.1 uncultured Porphyromonadaceae bacterium
TGGATTTTGTCCCTGATGGGCTGAGAAGCGGAGAGCCGGTCATCCAATCGTTCACCGCCGACGCATGTCTGCGTGCAGAACTGAAAATTACCATGCTGTTGACTGTCGGCGATCAAAACTATCGTGTAGCCTCATTTCTCACTCCCGATCTTTTCAAGCAATCGCCCTGAGGCTCTTTGCCCGGGAATTCCTTCAAATCCCTTCAAAACATCTGTTTGCAATGAAAGATTGTTGAATAAATTACTATATTTGCAGCATTAATCACATTTATTGCAAAATAGTGGAGCTGCATACCGTTAAAAAAAGTCGCAGAAAATTACCTCATTGGAGTGGGCGATATCTTATTCTTGACAGGTTTATGACAGGTAAATTCTGTCAAATGTTTCTATGGGCATTGTTCCTTTTTACAGCCATTTTCGTCATCTTGTGGATTTTGATATATTTTTCCGGAGGCATTTTGGGAGGGGAACAGTTCGCTGAAAAATGGACATTGGGGGACGCATTTATTCAACTCACAAACCCCGCAAGACATAGTGCCGACGGCGTTACGGCATGGGAATGGATGGCAATTGTGCCGGTCAATCTGTTTGGCGTTTTTATTCTCAATGGAATTGTCCTTACGCTGTTGGTTAACTGGGTGACAAACCGTAGGGAACGGCATGAGAAAGGCAAGGCGCGGTATGATCATGTTTTGCGTCGTCCGCATTCAGTGATTATCGGTGGCCATAAAATAGTTTCCAGTCTGGCAAAAGATATTTTGGAAGACGGGAATATTGAATATCTTCTTATTCAGACGCAACGCGATGCAAATAGCGTCAGAAAAGAAATATTTTCTGAAATTGATGATGTGTCACTGGCCGGAAATGTGATAATATATTCCGGCGACCGGACATCGCTTCATGAACTTTATGAGCTTGATCTCGGATCCGCTGAAGAAATATATATAATAGGAGAGCCGGAAGAAATTGATGGCTCCGGACATGATTCGTTGAATGTAAAATGTTGGGAACTGATAAATAATAATATTTATGTTGAAAAAAAACGTGCGGTTCCATGCCATGTAATGTTCGAGCATCAGTCTGCTTTTAATATATTGCAGTTTGCTGATCTTGATCCCGAGAATACTGCAGCTTTTCGTGTAATCCCGTTTAGTATATATGAGAACTGGGCTCAGCAATTGCTCGTTGGCAATAGGTTGAGGGCGACGGTGGAATATACACCTCTTGACGGGCTGACGCCGATATCATATGCATCGGTTGAAAGAGTTCATCTGATTGTAGTGGGCATGTCGAGAATGGGAATCTCTCTTGCTGTCGAAGCTGCTCATTTAGCGCATTACCCGAATTTTAACAATCCCGAGGCAGGATGCCCAAGAACGTTGATCTCATTTATAGATCGTGATGCAAAAAGGAAAATGCATGAGCTGATGAATCAATACCGGGCGATATTCCAGTTGGCGAGATGGCGCTATTTAAAAGCCCCGGCGGATATGATTCCACCATCCGGCGATGATGAAGGATGGGATATATATGATGATGCGACATATACCGGATGTGTAGTCAATCGTCGGTATCCATGGCAAGATCCGATTAATGGTCCTGGATGTGCTTCTCCTTATTCGGGTGGTTTTCTTGGCGAGAATCTCATGGATATTGATTTCGAATTCATCGAGGGCGATATCGTGTTGCCTTCTGTTCAGAAGTATGTGGCGGATGCCTGTGCGGATAATAATATCCATATTCGAAGACTTATGGGGAAAATAATCCCTACAAGCAAAACAACAATTGCCATCTGTTTTCCATCTTCTTCTGAGGCATTATCGGCGGCACTGGGCTTCGAGTCGTCGGTATATGCTGACGTCCAGCAGATATGGGTGCTTCAGGCCGAAAGCGGAGCGCTTGTCAGAGCATTAAGTCGTGGACAAACCGGAATGGACAGATCTAAATTCGGATGCTTACGTCCGTTTGGAATGCTTTCTCAATGTGATTATTATTATAGAAGTAAAATGTTGCTCCCCAAATTTGTGGCATATACATATGATTGTATTGCAAAAGGGATGTCTGTAGAAGATGTTTATAATGAGGATTGTGGAGCTGTTGCCTTTATGGATAAGATTGAGGCTTGTTGGACGTCAATTGGCTCTGACGGCGGGAAAAATGCTGTCGCAAAAAGATGGTCAAATATTTATTGTGCCAATTCATTTGAAACTAAAATGCGCTCAATCGGGCTTGATTCCGATGGCGTGAAGCGTTTGTTGGATGACGACGATTTGATCGCAAAGATTGCGGATGTGGAGCATAATCGTTGGGTTATGGAGCAATTGCTGCTTGGTTTAAAGCCGGTAGATAAGTCTTATGCCGATAAATTGCCGATAACAGATAGAAAACTCAAGGCAGATTTGAAAAATGACGGTATACATCCCGATATTGTGGCAAATTCGATCCTTTCGTCCTCTTTCACGCGTCGGTATGATGAGGCGATTGCTATGATAATGCCGCTTGCTTTATATCTTTCAAATATAAAACAAAATAGAAATTCTTCACAAAATTAAGGTTTGAAAAAGCAATTAAGTCCTATGAAAGAATACTCTCCTGCTCCGATACCGACTGATGAAATAAATCTTCCGGAAGAGCTGATCCCCCTGATGGATGAAATGGCTCGAAATGTGCATGAAGTCTGGGCAAAAAAACGTAAAGACAGCGGTTGGTCGTATGGCCCTAATCGAGACGATGAACGGAAACTGCATCCTGGGATTGTCAGTTTTGATGAACTTTCGGAAAGTGAAAAAGAATATGATAGATTGACAGCTGTGGAAACATTGAAGTTAATCTTGAAATTGGGCTTTTCGATCTCAAAGAAATAAAGTATATTTGCAAATTATAACCATCATTGATCTATTAGGTCATTTTCAAGGGATTCATAGTGCTATGCACAGACATTACATTTCTCTATAATTTAATATGCCATGGAAATAAATCTTGATATCGATATTTTTGACGGCCTTGATCCTGAAAAAGACAAATGGGATGCTCTGATCGAAGCCGTGATGGCTGGTAATGTAGTACCGGTTATCGGTCCGGATATAATTTGCGATTACAAAAATGGAATGAATGTAAATGAATTCATCATATCCACGATTACTAAACAGCTGAAATTGCATAGTAATCACAAAACATTCTCCCAGTTGGCCTATGACCCGGAGTTTCTTGTCCGGTTGAATGAGCTTGGCATAAAAAACAATCTTAATCGTAATGTGATTTATGGCCTTGTAAATAATATTTTTAATAATCATAGAAATATCGAACAGTATTTTAGGCCGACGTCTGTGCTGGAACGGCTACTGTCAATAAAAATGTTTCCATTTGTAATCACCACGTCTTTTGTTCCGGTAGTGGAAAATTCAATGCGTTCGATATGGGGAAGCCGGAATGTCAATGTGCTTTCATTCTGCCGGAATCCGCAAAAAGATACCAAACCCGGGGTCGGCGACATTTTTTCTACTGAAGATATGTCGAAACCGACAGTCTATTACATGTTCGGTAAGGCGACTAGCCAACCCCACAGTTATGCTTTGACAGACAATGATATGCTTGAGTTTTGCCAGTCGTGGTTGTCGGATCAGACGCGTCCGCGTAATCTATGTGCCCAATTAAAAGATAAATATCTTCTGATGCTCGGTTGCGGATATAGTGATTGGCTTTTTAGATTTATATGGTTTTGCATGAATAAAACAGCCGATTCCAAGACAAAAGGCATGATGGTTCGGAATGAATTCACGCATGAAACACTTGTAGAGTATCTAAGGCGAATTGATACATTTCTGCCGAATAACAAAAATCCTGAAGAAATTATATGCGAGATTGAAAAACGCGTTAAGGCTTACAATAAAAGTCACGAAGGAGAATGGTTTTCACGTCCTCCTCAAAGCGGTACTGACGTGTTTATATCGTATTCCAGAAGCGACTCCTGTTTAGCGGAAGCCATGTACAGATTCCTGTCCGACCAGGGAATAACTGTATGGTTTGACAGGGACAACTTGCTGGGGGGCACAAAATTCATGGATGAAATTGAAAACGCAATTGAAAATGCCAAGGTGTTTGTACCGATTATTTCGAAAAATATCAACAAAGAGGCTATGTCGGCGCATGTATATCGGAAAGAATGGAAAAAAGCCCTTGATGTGCAGGAAAGCATGGGGAATCGCACGTTTATTATTCCGACACATGAATCGGGGATGAATATCTATGAATCAGATATCCCGAAAGCAATGAAAAGCCATAATTCGATTCCATACGGAGCTGATATGGATTTTACATTGTTGCTTGACTCAATAAATGAAGCATTGAATAAACTAGATGCATTTAAACCCCAGAATATCTTGTGAGATATGACAACGACTGCAAATAATAATGTCCCGATCAAAAATCCGTGGAAGGGGCTGAGAACATATTCCGAGGGAGAAACGATATATGGCCGAAGTAATGAGATACAAATGTTGTCTCTTTTGATATTGCAAAGCCATCAAACCGTCGTATATGGCCGTTCAGGTATAGGCAAATCCTCGATAATGAATGCCGGAATTTTTCCATTATTACGTGAAAAAGGCCTATTCCCAGTGAGCATTCGGTTTGAGCACAATGTAAAGACAACATATTTACAGCAGATTAAAAATGCCATAAAGCGGGAGATAGGAAGAAATGATCAGGTAATAACAGCTATAGAAGTTGTCAGCGAGTCGGGGCTGGAAACTCTTTGGGAATTCTTTCATCGGACCGAGTATCAAGATAGTGAGGGGAATGTCTTGAAACCATTGATTTTCTTTGATCAGTTTGAAGAAATTTTTACGCTGGAAAATGACAAAGATAAAGTATCGTCTTTTTTTAGTGAACTTGCAGATCTCATTAATAATGTGATGCCTGATTCTTTGCTGGATGGCAAGAATTCTGATCAGGGTAATGGCAAGGAGCCTGCTTCCGAGAGTATCGGTCTCGACCTTGGCCTCGATTTAGTTGATGATATGACATATTCATATTACATCAATCAGGAATATCATTTGGTTTTCACTATAAGGGAGGATTATTTATCTTATCTCGAAAGAAACACGACAGACATCCCTGAATTACGAAACAATAGATTTTGCCTTCAGCCGATCAATGGCGAACAAGCAATGGAGATTATCATGTCCCCTCGGCCGGGTCTGATTCCGGAGGATGTCGCAGTCTGTATCATACAAAAAGTTACCGGACAAATTGGCATTTCAAGGAAAGATCTTTGTCGTATAGAAGTTGATTCGGCAATGCTGTCGTTATATCTCAGCGGACTGTATGACAAGATGATTTCATTGGGCGAGGTTGTTTTTACGAAACAGCTTGTTGACAATTATAGCGATAATATAAAAGAAGACTTTTATTTAAGATCGGTAGAAGGGTTGCCCGAGGAGTCGATCGAGTGGATCGAAGGCACGCTCGTAAATGTTGATGGAGTAAGAGATAACCGTGATATCAGCACCGTGCTTAAAGAGAGTGGATTGCGACGCGATCAACTTGATGATTTGATTCTCGAGAAGAAATTGCTGCGACAATTCTCTTATGGAGGAGTATTGCGTATTGAATTGATTCACGATGTATTGTGTGATGTGATTGTCGGACGCCGCCAAAAAAGAGAGGAGGCTGCTGCAATCGCTGAATTGAAAAAACATTCAATTAAAGAAAAGAAACGATTTGCCATGAAAGTCGTGGCAATCGCTGTGGCTATAGTTATTCTTGTTGTGGCTGGCGCGCTTTTATTCGTTAAAGGTAAAACAGATGTGGTGCAGGTTGTCAAACCAAATCAGAATGTCGTAATTTCTTTTGTTGAGGATCATACTGTCGGTGATGTTGATTTTTGGAAGGCGACACTAAGTGTTATAGGTACTTACAAAAATCAAAAAGACTCCCTTCTTTTATCTTGTGAATTGGATAAGTCTGATTTGGCGAAAACATTTACGATTAGTGCTGACAGCTGTGTTAAACTTCATTTTCGGCTCGATTTTGGTGATTTTGTGGATATAGGTAAATACGTTAATCAGGAATTGGATATCCCGGTTTCGGAACTCATGGAATCGCCAACAGTTAAAATCCCGGTTGTCAGGAATCTTCCTGACATGTCGCCTTATTTAGGGAGAATTGTTCTGGATATAGGAAAATCGGGAATTCCTATAGAGGACGCTGTTGTCATGATTGGAGATGTTATGACAAAGACTGATTCGGTTGGCAATTTTCAATTGTTTTTTGAAGAAATGCCCGGCGATAAAGACAGGATGCTCATAGCTAAAAGTGGATTTGGCGCTCTTGATATTGCGGTGAAACCGTTGAATGCTGAAGGTGTTGTTGATTATAAGGTTTTTCCTGTCGATAGTTTAAGGCCGTTTTATGAGAAATGTGAAAAATTGGATACAATAACTCAGTGGGATTATTCTACGGTGGGACGGGCTTATTGTACAAATAAAGGTTCCGAAAACGGTTTGTATGTGAAATATAACAACGGGGAAAGCCATAGGCTGAGATTGTATCTGGAAAATGACGATGTCGTGAAAGACAAAGTCAATCTTAAGGGATATTTTTACTTTGATGACCTTCTCGGAGCTGATTCCGAAAAGCGTCATGATAAATATTATATCGCATCAGGATATATCGATCGCTACAGGAAAGAAGACGAGAATGGCGCTTGTTATCGAAATTTTGAAATACGAGGTTATGATATAGCATCAAATCTCCGCATAATCAGAGGCCGCTATTATTCCAATAAGAGGTATAGCGGCGAGATAGTCAGCGGCAGGGCATCCATAGCCACATTCGGCAGGGCAGTCAATTGATGTTTTATTCCGGTTCATTAACATTCTAATTTGCAGAAGTTTTAAAAATACGTGAAAAAACGCGGGCGTCAGGCTCGCGTTTTTAAGTAAATTTGATTATATTTGCACCCATAAAAGTCTGTAACCATTGGAAACACACAGGCCTTTTTCACCGGGGCTTCGGTTAACCGTGTGTATGATTGGTGTTTGCAATGGCAAAGATTGAACGGCTTAGTGTAAATATATTTGTATTGATAATATGATTTCATTAACGATTCTATCCTCCACGCTGGCTGTGACGGCCGCAGTGACCGGTATCGCGCTGGTGGCTCTGGCGTTGTGGATCGCAGGGCTTATTTCGCCCCGCTCATTCAATGCCCAGAAGGGCGAGCCTTATGAATGCGGCATTCCCACACGCGGTGAGAGTATGGCGCAGTTCAAGGTAGGCTACTATCTGTTTGCTATTTTATTCCTGATGTTCGACGTGGAATGTGTATTCTTGTTCCCGTGGGCTGTGAAAGTGAAAGAGTTGGGCACCGGTGGCCTTATTTCGATCGCTTTCTTTTTTTCTATATTGGTGCTGGGTCTTGTATATGCCTGGCGGAAAGGAGCGCTTGAATGGAAGTAACGACAAAAGGTATGCCTTATGAGGCATGGAAAGATAATGAATATATTGAAAAACTGGTTGCCGAGTTGCAAGAATCAGGCGCAAATGTCGTTGTCGGAACTTTTGACAAGTTGATCAACTGGGGGCGCTCCAACTCGATATGGCCTCTCACATTCGCGACCAGTTGCTGCGGCATCGAATTCGTTTCGCTCGGTGCGGCACGATATGATATGGCTCGTTTCGGATGGGAGGTGGCCAGATCGTCGCCACGTCAGGCTGACTTCATCATGGTGGCCGGAACGATTGTAAATCGTATGGCTCCGGTGCTTCGTCGTCTTTATGATCAGCTCGCCGAGCCCAAATATGTGATTGCGTGCGGCTCTTGTGCCGTTTCCGGCGGTCCGTTCAAAAAGTCCTATCATGTCGTGATGGGTGTCGATCAGATTATTCCTGTCGACGTTTATCTCCCTGGCTGTCCGCCTCGTCCAGAAGCCATGATTTATGCCATAATGCAATTGTCGCGTAAAATTAAGGTTGAACGTTTCTTCGGCGGCGTAAACCGTCAGCAGAAGCAGGAAGAGTTTCTAAAAGAGCACCCCATAGAAGGTGTTGAAGATTAAAGATCGTAAGTTAATAGAAAAATTAGATATATGGCACAACTACAGGAAACCATAGCTCGCCTTTTCCCCGAAGCCGGTTTTGTCGAAGGTGATATCCTCGAAGTGGAGATCTCCGATTCGCGTTGGCATGATCTGGCACGGGAACTTAAGGAAAACGAGGCTTTAGGATTTGATTTCTTGGTGACGATTGTCGGCATGGACTGGCCGGATAAATTCGGCTGCGTCTACTATCTGACCTCCACAAGCCACAATACCCATGTTTCGGTCAAGGTTGTAGCGCCCGACCGGGAAAAACCAATGCTCCACAGCGTTTCCGATCTCTGGAAAATTGCCACGATTTTCGAACGTGAAGTTTATGATTTCTTCGGCATCATATTTATCGGGAACCCTGACATGCGCCGTTTGTTCCTCAGTATAGACTGGAATGGATATCCTCTCCGCAAGGATTATGATGAAAATCCTGAGTCCAATCCTGTCACTACTGAAAGTGAACGCCAGAGCGATTTCACCACTACTTATGTGGAGAATGCCGATGGTTCTGTCGAAGCCAAAGAAGTTAGGGTGTTCGAACCTGATGATTTCGTGGTCAACATAGGTCCGCAGCACCCTGCAACTCATGGCGTATTGCGTTTCCGCACGGCTGTCGACGGTGAAACAGTAAAGAAAATCGATGTCTATATGGGTTATATCCATCGCGGTATCGAGAAGATATGCGAAAAGCTCACCTATCCACAGACGCTTCATTTCATGGATCGTCTCGATTATTTCTCGGCGCATCCCTATCACCATTGTCTGTGTATGACAATTGAGCAGGCCGCCGGTATCGAGATATCGCGTCGTGCGCAAGTGATCCGTGTTCTCATGGATGAATTGTCGCGTATCGCTTCCCACTGTCTGTTCATCGGCACATACTGCATGGATCTCGGAGCCACAACGATGCTGTTCTATGCATTGCGTGTGCGCGAACAGATTCTCGATATAATGGATAAGACCTGCGGTGCCAGAATGACATTCAACTATGAATGCATCGGCGGTGTGATGCAGGATCTCGCCCCTGATTTTGTGGACGACGTTAAAGCTCTTCTTGCAGTGCTCCCTAAAAATATCAAGGAATACAACAAGATATTCACTGGCAATGTGATTGCTAAAAACCGCATGGAAGGTGTAGGTGTATTGTCGCGTGAAGATGCTATCAACTGGTCGGTGACAGGACCTTCAGGTCGTGCTTCAGGTTGGGCGTGCGACGTGCGTAAAACCGATCCATACAGCATTTACGGTGAGCTTGATTTTGAAGAGGTTACCCGCACAGAGGGCGATTCAATGGCTCGCTTTAAGGTGAGAATGGACGAAATGGTTCAAAGTGCACGCATCATAGAGCAGCTTATCGACAATATTCCCGAAGGTGAATATTGCGTTAAAGTGCCCAAGGTGATTAAGTTGCCTGTGGGACATTGGTTCCGCACTGTCGAAGGATGCCGCGGCACATTTGGCGTGTATCTTGAAAGCGACGGAAACACCAAACCCTATCGCCTCAAGATCGCTCCGCCCTGCCTGCCTGCCGCATCCGTTGTGGATCATCTTACACGTGGAAGCAAAATTGCCGATCTTATCACCATAGGCGGTTCGCTCGACTATATTGTCCCAGACATGGACCGATAAACCAGAGATGAATTTAACACAGATAACAATAGTAATTTATATAAGACATGTTTGATTTTTCAGTACTGACCAATTGGATTGACAGTCTTCTCCGGTCTTTTATGCCCGGATGGCTCACCGTGGTCACGGAATGTGTACTCATCGGCCTTGTCCTTCTGACATTATATTCAGTCCTGGCTCTTTTCTACATATATTTCGAGCGCAAGGTCTGTGCCTGGTTCCAGTGTCGACTCGGCCCGAATCGCGTCGGTCCCTGGGGCTTGCTTCAGAGTGTGGCAGATATGTTCAAGATTCTGATCAAGGAGCTTATATCTCTGAAATACACTGATAAGTTTCTTTTTGCTCTCGCGCCTTATCTGGTGATTCTTGCATCAATGCTTGCCTTTGCGGTGCTTCCGTGGGGCAACGGCCTGCAGGTTATCAATTTCAACATCGGCATCTTCTTCCTTATCGCGGTTTCGTCGATTGGTGTGCTCGGTATCCTTCTGGCCGGTTGGTCCAGTAACAATAAGTTCACTTTGATCGGTGCTCTCCGTTCGGGTGCTCAGATGGTAAGCTATGAGCTTTCAATCGGGCTTTCCGTGCTTACGATGGCTGTTTTTGCCGGGACACTGAATGTCGTTGAAATTGTCGAAGGTCAGAGTCACCTATGGTATATATTTTCAGGCCATATTCCGGCAATCATCGCATTCATCATCTATTTGATTGCAGGTACTGCCGAAACCAATCGTGGTCCGTTTGACCTCCCCGAGGCAGAGAGCGAATTGACGGCAGGTTATCATACAGAATATTCCGGCATACACTTCGGCTTCTTTTATCTAGCCGAATACCTCAACCTCTTCGTTGTGTCGGGAGTGGCTGCATTGCTGTTCTTCGGTGGCTGGATGCCTCTTCATTTCCCCGGATGGGACGGATTCAACGCAATAATGGACTATATACCGTCGGTCGTATGGTTCTTGCTGAAAGCGTTCACCATTTCGTTCATCATTATCTGGTTTAAATGGACATTCCCTCGTCTTCGAATCGACCAGATGCTCTCGCTTGAATGGAAATATCTTCTCCCGATCAATCTTGTCAATCTCGTGTTGATGGTGCTGATCGTTGTCTATGAATTCTATTTATAAATAAGAAACTAATACGCTAATTTCTATATCATGAGTGATAAATTCGGAAAAATAGCTCAGGTTATCGGCCCTGTCGTCGACGTATCGTTTGAAGGCGAGGATAACGAACTGCCGCCTATATATACGGCGCTTAAGGTCGCCCGTCCCGACGGAACTGTGCTCATACTCGAAGTGGAGCAACACATAGGAGAGGATACCGTGCGCTGTGTGGCCATGGAGAGTACAGACGGTCTGCAACGCGGACTGCGTGTCGACAATCTCGAACGTCCGATTGCCGTTCCTACCGGTTCGCAGGTCAAAGGGCGTCTGCTTAACGTTGTCGGTGAGGCCATTGACCGTCTTCCGGCTCTCGACCGCAATGATTTGCGCCCTATCCATCAGCCGGCTCCCGCTTTCGATGAGCTTACGATCGGCACTGAAATCCTTTATACAGGCATCAAGGTGATCGACCTTCTTGAACCCTATAGCAAGGGTGGCAAGATCGGTCTGTTCGGCGGTGCAGGCGTAGGGAAGACCGTGCTTATCATGGAGCTTATCAACAATATTGCAAAAGGACATAACGGCTTCTCTGTGTTTACCGGTGTCGGTGAGCGTACACGTGAAGGCAACGACCTTCTCCGCGAGATGATTGAAAGCGGCGTTATGAAATATGGCGAGAAATTCCGTGAGGGAATGGAGAAAGGTGAGTGGAATCTTGCTGATGTCGATATGGATCAGGTCAAAGATTCACAGGCCACTCTGGTGTTCGGCCAGATGAATGAACCGCCGGGCGCACGTCTGCGTGTGGCTCTTTCCGGACTTACTGTCGCCGAACAGTTCCGCGATCAGGATGGAGGAGGTAAGGAAATCCTTCTGTTTATTGACAATATCTTCCGTTTCACTCAGGCAGGTAGCGAGGTTTCGGCTTTGTTGGGACGAATGCCTTCAGCTGTGGGTTATCAACCGACACTTGCTTCGGAAATGGGTATGCTTCAGGAAAGAATCACTTCAACCAAAAACGGTTCGATCACATCCGTGCAGGCTATATATGTGCCTGCCGACGACTTGACTGACCCAGCACCGGCCACTACTTTCAGCTTCCTGGATGCCACCACGGTGCTCAGCCGTAAGATTGCCGAACTCGGTATTTATCCGGCTGTGGATCCTCTTGAGTCAACATCGCGTATTCTTGATCCCAATATCATAGGTGAGGATCATTATAATACTGCTCAGGCTGTGAAACAACTTCTTCAGAAGTATAACGAGTTGCAGGATATTATTGCCATTCTTGGCGTTGATGAACTCTCGGATGAAGATAAACTTGTTGTTTCGCGTGCTCGTCGCGCTCAGCGTTTCCTTTCGCAACCGTTCTTTGTCGCTGAGCAATTCACCGGCCTTCCTGGTGTCATGGTGCCTCTTTCTGAAACAATCCGTGGTTTCAAAATGATACTCAGCGGCGAGATGGACGAATATCCCGAACAGGCATTCCTCAATGTAGGAACGATCGATGAAGCGATTGCCAAGGGCAAGAAGATGCTTGCAGAAGTTCAAGGTTAATATCAAAACGTATCTATTAACTGATCAAGATGACATTAAAAATCATATCGGCAGAAGACATTCTCTTTCAAGGAGAAGTAAACTCGGTAACGCTTCCCGGCGCAATGGGTTCGTTTACGGTGTTGCGCAATCATGCTTCACTTATCTCCACACTCACATCCGGACTCGTGACATATAATGAGGACGGAATTGAAAATTCGGTAGAGATTGGAGGCGGACTTGTCGATGTCGATAGTAATGTCGTTTCGGTATGCATCTATTGAGTATGATAAAAAAACAATTCGTCATATTGACCATGCTTCTGATCGCTATGCTGACACCGGTTTCGGTGCTGGCAACGGAGGCGCATACCGACGGCGACGATCAGCAGAAGATCAATCCGAAGGAGATTATTTTTGAGCATCTTGGCGACGGCTATGGATGGGAAGTGCCGTTCAATCATCACAAACGCATTCCATTGCCCGTGATTTTGATCGGTAAGGATGGATTCCATTGCTTTATGTCATCGAGAATTGATCATGGTCAAGTGTATCGCGACGGTGATGCCGAATTTATGATCGCCGGCAAAGATAGCCCTTACAAAGGTAAAGTGGTGCAATTGATGGCTGACGGCACCGAGTACCGGCCATGGGACATTTCGATTACAAAGAATGTGTGCGCGCTGTTCATAGCTGCGCTTCTCGTGATCTGGACTGTTGCGGCCGTTCGGAAATGGCATCGCACTCAGGGCTATAAGGCGCCACGTCGTCTTACCGGTGCTCTCGAAGCTCTCACTGAGTTTATATATAAGGGAGTTATACGGCCGACTCTCGGTGACCGGTCGATGAAATTCGCTCCCTATCTGCTCACGGTCTTCTTTCTGATTCTATATCTCAATCTCCTTGGTTTGATTGTGGTATTCCCCGGAGGCGCGAATGTCACGGGAAATATTGCAGTGACACTTGTGCTTTCGATCTTTACGTTCATTGCCACAAACCTTTTCGGAACGAAACATTATTGGAAAGAAGTGTTTTGGCCCGATGTTCCGCTATGGCTTAAGTTCCCGATCCCCATTATGCCCTTGATCGAGCTCTTCGGCGTTTTCACGAAACCGGCGGCGCTTACTGTCCGTCTGTTCGCCAACATGCTTGGAGGCCACATGATTGTGGTCGTTTTGACTCTCCTGATATTTATCTTTGCCGCCATGGGTCCGATTGTTACCGGCGCAACTACGGTGGTTTCGGTGCTTTTCTCCATTTTCATGCTCCTGATCGATGTGTTGGTCAGCTTCATACAGGCTTATGTATTCACGATGCTATCCACATTGTTCATTTCATTCGGTCAGGAACGCGGACATGAGAAAAAACACGAAGAGGCCGCGAGTGATTCGCATGTGGAAACAGTGGCCGAATTGAAAATAAAAGCAGAAAAATAAACAAATAAAAATAATCTTTTAAAAATTAAGAATTATGTTAGCAATGATTTTAGCAGCAATTAATGGAACTCTTGGTGTTGGCGCATGTCTTGGCGCAGCAATCGCAGCAATCGGCGCCGGCCTCGGTATCGGCAAAATTGGTGCTGCCGCCATGGAAGCTATTGCCCGTCAGCCGGAATCGGCAGGTGATATCCGAAGCAACATGATCGTGATCGCTGCCCTTGTTGAAGGTGTTGCTCTGTTCGCCGTTATCGTTTGCGTCCTCTCGTTGTTCCTTTAATCGTAAGCATTCTGCGATATGGAATTATTCACGCCTGACTTCGGCTTGATATTCTGGATGTTTGTAGCCGTCGCCATTCTGCTGCTTGTGCTCTACAAGTGGGGATGGCCGATGATCGTCAAACAGATCGACAGCAGAGCCGACCTTATAGATAAGGGTGTGGAATATGCGCAAAACGCCAAAGAGCAGCTCGAGCACGCCAAAGAGCAAAGCGACAAGTATCTTGCCGAAGCTCGTGCCCAGCAAGCCGATATGCTCCGTGAGGCCGACCGCATGAAGACACAGATTATTGATGAGGCTCGTGCTGCCGCTCAGGTCGAGGCGCAGAAAGTGATGGATGCCGCTAAGGTTTCCATCGAACAGGAACGCAAAGAAGCCGAGTTGCAGTTCCGTAATGAGGTGAGTTCGTTTGCGCTCGACATAGCATCTAAGGTTGTGCGCAATCAGCTCGCTGATGAAAAAGCGCAGACGAAGCTTGTCAACACGCTTCTCGACGAAATGGAAAAACAAAATTAACGTCAACACGCAATGAACGAAGGACTGATCCCGTCACGTTATGCCAAAGCGCTCTATTTGTTCGGACGCGAGAAAGCTGCTGACAAGAGGCTTTATATTAAAATGAAGACCCTCTGTGCCAGTTTCGCCGCACAGCCGTCGCTTCAGGAAGTCCTCGGTAATCCCTATATCAGTGATGCCGATAAGATAGCCTTGCTTGACACCGCTTCAGGTGATACGGCAAATGACGCTGTCTTTAATGATTTCTTGAAACTGCTGTCGCAAAATCACCGTCTTGATCTTGCACGCGGCATAGCCAACGCTTACATAGCTCTCTATCGCAAAGAACACAGAATTTATGAAGTGAAAGTAACCACCGCCGCCCCAATGTCGGATGTCGAGGAGAAACGTCTGCACGATCTTGTCGCACGTCATCTTGACGGAGGAACTATGGAGTACACTTCATCGGTCGATCCCTCTCTTATCGGAGGCTTCACCGTCAGTGTGGGCAATGAGCGGATCGATGCGTCGATCAGTAATGAATTTAAACAATTGCGGTTGAATCTTATCAGTTAAATCTATTCTATACCGATGATTAATCCCAGCGAGATTTCAGAGATATTAAAACAGCAGCTCGAAAACGTCAACTCGAAGGTTTCGTTTGAAGAAACAGGCACAGTGCTTGAAGTTGGCGATGGCGTTGCTCACGTTTACGGACTTGACAATGTTTGTGCCAATGAATTGGTCGAGTTTGAAAACGGCGTGAAAGGTGTGGCTCTTAACCTGGAGGAGAGCAACGTTGGTGTCATTTTGCTCAACAATGTCGACAAAGTGACTGAAAACATGTCGGTGAAACGCACCGGCGAAATCGCTTCGATCCCTGTGGGCGAAGGATTGCTGGGGCGTGTTATCAATGTGCTTGGCGAACCGATCGACGGCCGCGGCCCGATCTCGGGCGACCTAATGCGCCTGCCGCTTGAACGCAAAGCTCCCGGCGTCGTGTTCCGTCAGCCTGTAAAACAGCCGCTACAGACCGGTATTAAAGCCGTCGACTCAATGGTGCCTATCGGACGCGGCCAGCGCGAACTTATCATCGGCGACCGACAGATTGGCAAAACGGCCATAGCCATTGATACCATCATAAATCAGCGACCCAATTACGAGGCCGGTAAGCCCGTTTATTGTATATATGTCGCCATCGGACAAAAGGCGTCATCCGTTGCCGCACTTGTGGAAACTCTTCGCAAAAACGGGGCACTTGACTATACGGTAGTTGTCGCTGCCACAGCTTCCGATTCGGCTTCGATGCGTTACTACGCTCCGTTTGCCGGCGTGGCCATCGGCGAGTATTTCCGCGATACCGGCCGGGATGCCTTGATCGTTTATGACGACCTTTCGAAACAGGCTGTGGCTTATCGTGAGATTTCCCTTATTCTTAAGCGTCCGTCAGGCCGTGAAGCTTATCCAGGTGATATTTTCTATCTCCATTCGCGTCTGCTTGAACGCGCCGCAAAAATTATCGACAATCAGGAAGTGGCCTCGAAAATGAACGATCTTCCTGAAGCGCTTAAACCGCTGGTCAAAGGTGGCGGCTCACTTACGGCACTGCCAATCATCGAAACACAGGCCGGCGACGTTTCCGCCTACATTCCTACAAACGTCATTTCGATTACCGACGGTCAGATCTTCCTCGAAACAGCCTTGTTCAACCGAGGTATACGTCCTGCCATCAATGTGGGCATATCTGTGTCACGTGTCGGCGGTAACGCTCAGATCAAATCGATGAAGAAAGTTGCCGGCACGCTGAAAATCGATCAGGCACAGTTCCGAGAACTTGAATCGTTTACAAAATTCGGTGGAGATATCGACCCTGTTACTGCGCGTGTGATCGACAAAGGACGTAAGAACGAACGTCTTTTAATCCAGCCGCAATATCATCCTATGGCAGTAGAGGAAGAGGTTGCTGTGATCTTCTGTGGCACCAAGGGCTTGCTTGAAAATGTGCCTCTTGATAAGGTGGCTGAATTTGAAGAACTCCTTCTTCAGCTTCTGCGCGCCAAGCATCAGAAAGATGTGCTTGATGTGATCAAGTCCGGTCAGTTGACTGATGACGTTATCGAAAAGCTTACTGCTGCCGCCAATGATATTGCCGGCAAATACAAACAATAATCTAAATGGCAACTCTAAGAGAACTTAAAGGACGTATCGGTTCCGTTGCATCTTCCGAGAAGATCACCGGTGCCATGAAAATGATTTCTTCGGCCAAGATGCACAAAGCCGAGCAATCTTTGAAACGTCTTTTGCCGTTCCGTAACCAGATCGAGAATATCATCGGCAATCTGCTCAGTGCCGACACCGAATTTACCTCTCCATTGCTTGATGCCAGAGATGTGAAGCACGTGTCGATTGTGGTGTTTGGTTCCGACGACGGTCTTTGCGGTGCCTATAATGTAAATATATTCAAAATCCTGTTGCACACGATTGACAATTACCGCAAAAAATACGGATCTGATTTGAATATTACGGTATATCCGGTCGGTGCAAAGATCAGTAAAGCTGTCGGCAAGCTTGCCGGTGGGAACATATCGATGACGAGCATCGAAGGCGTTGACTCCAAAACGACAGGCGACGGAGTCAGAATCTTTGTAGAGCGCCTTCAGCGTGATTTTTTGGTCGGTAACACTGATAAAGTCGATGTACTCTATATGAGTTTCAAGAGCGTCAGCCGTCAGCGACCTTCCGTCGAGCAATTGCTTCCGGTCGTGCAGTCGACATTCAGCGCCAATGGCGTTGTGGAACAATGTCGACCCTACATCTTTGAACCGGATGCCAATACGATTTTTCAGTCAGTGCTCCCGATGTTTCTGATGGCGGTCATGCAGGATGTTTTTACAGAAAACCGCGCTTCCGAGCAGGCTGCACGAGTAATGGCAATGCAAAGTGCAAACGATAATGCTAAGAAATTGCTCGATCAGTTGCAACTCGAATATAACAAACTTCGTCAACAAAGCATCACCACCGAGCTACTCGATATTCTCGGGGGACAGATACGATAGATGTTTTCTCCTCGACAAAACCAATATAAAGAAAATCATAATAAATAATTGAATAATCTATGGGTAGTGTTAAAGACTATTTTTCATCCTTAGGGTCGGGCATCGTCAGCCTTATCAAAGGCATGCAGGTGACCGGTAAAGAATTCATCACCCCTAAGATCACCGAAAAATATCCCGAAGACCGCGAAACCGTAAAGGTGCCCGAGCGTTTCCGCGCCATTCTTCAGTTGAAATATGATGCCGACGGGAACCACAAGTGCATCGCCTGCGGTATTTGCGAACGCAATTGCCCCAACGGCACCATCACACTGACAACCAAGATGGTCGATACTGCCGACGGCAAGAAAAAACGCAAGCTCGACAAGTATCAGTATGATCTTGGAAGTTGCACGTTCTGTCAGCTTTGTGTCACCTCGTGTCCGCAAGGCGCTCTTGAATTTTCCAACGACTTCGAGCAGGCTGTCTTCACTCGCGACAAGCTCGTTAAAAAACTCAACTATCTACCTGAAAAGGAAGAACCGGCACCTACTCCCGAGCAGCTTGCAAAAATCCAGGCTGAGAAAGAAGCTAAAATAGCTGCCGCCAAAGCCGCTATGGCGGCAAAAAAGGCAGCCGAAGCCGCTAAAGCCGCCCAGGGTTCGGCAGAGGATAAACCCGAAGCTCCTGCGGCAGCTCCCCAAACTGAAAAATAATAATTAATCAACAATATGGAATCAGTAGGAAGTATCATTATGTATCTGATAATCGCTTTGTCGATTGTCTTGTTCTCGGTACTGACTGTCACGACCCGCAAGATCCTGCGCTCGGCCACGTTCCTGCTTTTCACGCTTTTTGCCACTGCCGCTCTTTATTTCAAACTCGACTATGAGTTCCTGGGCGCTGTGCAGATCGCTGTGTATGCCGGAGGTATTGTAGTGCTGTTTGTTTTCTCGATTCTGCTCACATCCCATCCGGGACACAACAGTGAGCCTCTCGTGTCGAAACAGCGAGTGCTCGGAGCGGCTGCCGCAATCCTCACTCTGGCGGTGACCGGTTTCGCGCTTCTTTATCGTTGCGGTCAGGCAATGGCGACTCTGCCTGAAATGGAAAATCCGACAGTCAAGGAAATCGGAAAGGCTTTGATGGGAACCGGAGAATACCAGTATCTCCTCCCGTTTGAAGCAATCAGTGTTCTGTTGCTGGCATGTATAATAGGTGGCGTCGTTGTCGCCCGCAAAAGATAATGAAGAGTATGGAACTGTCAATGATTTATTACCTCATACCGTCGCTGATAATGTTCAGTTGCGGTGTCTACGGTTTCATTACCCGTAAGAATATGATTGCCATGCTGATATCGCTTGAGCTTATGCTCAATGCCGTCGATATCAACTTCGTGGTGTTCAACCGTTATCTGTTCCCAGGTCAGATGGAAGGCATGTTTTTCACGCTCTTCGCTATTGCGCTTGCTGCAGCTGAAACAGCTTTGGCCATCGCCATAATCATCAATGTGTTCCGTGCCGCCAAAAATATTGATCCGGCCGAATTAACCAAAATGAAACATTAAGGTATTATGGAAGAAACTATTCCCGTTTTAATTCTCGCCATACCGCTTTTTATGTTCCTCTTCCTGGGTATATGCGGGAAGTGGATCAGCCATAAATGGTCCGGTATCTTAGGCACGGCAGGCATGGGCGTGACATTGATTCTCGCTTATTCCACTGCGTTTACTTATTTCTTCTCCGGCTCTCCCGATTTCGTCGATCCCGATACGCATCAGCGACTGCAATATCTTGTGTTCAATGTCGACTGGCTGCAGTTTACCGACAATCTCGTGATTCGCCTCGGATTTCTACTTGATCCGATATCCGCTATGATGCTTGTGGTCATCACCACAATCTCATTCATGGTTCACCTCTATAGCAACGGATATATGCGCGATCATCACGGCGTCTGGGAAACAGGTTTCCAACGTTTCTATGCGTTCCTGTCGCTTTTCAGCTTCTCTATGCTTGGTCTTGTCGTCGCTACAAATATTTTCCAGATGTATATTTTCTGGGAGCTTGTGGGCGCTTCGTCGTATTTGCTCATCGGCTTTTATTATACCAAGCCTTCGGCAGTGTCGGCTTCCAAGAAAGCATTCATCGTCACTCGCTTCGCCGATCTCGGATTCCTTATCGGTATTCTTGTATTGTCGTTCTATACCGGCACGTTCAATTTCACCGATTTGACCTCTGTGCCTTTAGGCGATACCGGCAAGATTTTTGCCGTGAACGCAGGCACGGCTGAAGGAGTGTTCAACATATTCCAAAGCAATGCTGCTGCTGGATTCATGGGATGCTCGGTGATGACCTGGGCGCTTGTGCTCATCTTCATCGGCGGTATGGGCAAATCGGCAATGATGCCACTCCATATCTGGCTGCCTGACGCAATGGAAGGCCCCACACCTGTTTCCGCCCTCATACATGCAGCGACGATGGTTGTAGCAGGTGTATACCTCGTGGCTCGTCTGTTCCCGCTGTATATGATGAATGGCGCTCACGGTGGTGCCGCACTCGAGATCGTGACATGGGTTGGCGCGATCACCGCTTTGTATGCGGCAATTGTCGCTTGTACGCAGATTGATATAAAACGCGTGCTTGCCTTCTCGACTATATCGCAGATTGCGTTCATGATGGTTTCGCTTGGTGTCGCATCACCTGAAGTGCATGAGGGTCTGGGCTATATGGCCTCGATGTTCCATCTCTTCACGCATGCTATGTTCAAAGGGCTTCTGTTCCTTTGCGCCGGCGCTTTGATTCATGCCATCGGATCCAACGACTATACGGCAATGTACGGACTCCGTAAATATATGCCCATTACCCATATAACTTTCCTTGTGGGCTGTCTGGCCATAGCCGGTATCATTCCCTTCTCGGGCTTCTTCTCAAAAGACGAAATCCTGAGTTCATGCCTCGGCAACAGCACACTCGTCTATATTTGGATGTCGCTTGTGGCCGGTTTGACCGCGTTCTATATGTTCCGCCTCTATTACCTTATTTTCTGGTGGAAAGAACACAAAGTACCCGAAGGACATCATGCTCCACATGACCAACCCTGGACCATGACTGTGCCATTGGTGATCCTTGCCGCCATCTCGGTCGTCGCAGGTTTCATCCCCTTTGGCAACCTCGTGAGCTGGAATGGTATGCCTTACGATTTTATGGCTCATTTCGACTGGAGTGTGGCCGGCGTCAGTCTTACTGTCGCAGTCATTGCCATCGTTATCGCTACAGTGATGTATCGTAAGGAAAACAGCATTCCGGAAAAAATGCGTCATGCAATGCCTAACCTCTGGCGTTGGGCCCACCATCGCTTCTATTGGGATGAACTCTATTATTTCATCACATTCAAGATTATCTTCAACGGCATTTGCCGTCCTATCGCATGGTTTGACCGTAACGTAATCGACGGTACAATGAATGCGTTTGCGGCAATGACACAGAAAGCTTCCTACGCCATCCGTGGACTCCAGAGTGGAAACATACAGATGTATGTCTGGGTTTATCTATTCGGAGCTATGCTTCTGGGCGGAATCACAGCTTTGGTTTTGCTCTTCTGATGGCTTAGGTAAACTAATAATGTTTCAAACAGAAAAATAGTAATTATGCTTTCAAATATATTGATCTATTTCGTGGTGATTCCCGTGCTGATGCTTGCGGGAGTCGCATTGTGCCGCAACGTCAGGCAGATCCGTGCGGTTGCCGTGACAGGCTCGCTTGCGCTGACCGCGCTGTCGGTCTATCTTTTGATTGACTATCTTGAGATTCGCGCCACCGGCGTCAGCGACGCGATGCTATTTGTGCAATCTGTATCGTGGTTTGCTCCATTGAATATAAACCTTGCTGTGGGTGTCGACGGTATATCTGTCGCAATGCTCATCCTTTCGTCGATAATTCTGTTGACCGGCAGTTTCGCTTCATGGAAAATCGAGCAGCCAAAAGCCTTTTTCCTTTGGCTTATATTACTTTCGACAGGTGTGTTCGGATTTTTTATCTCAATTGACCTGTTCACGATGTTTATGTTCTATGAGGTCGCGCTTATTCCCATGTACCTTCTGATAGGCGTGTGGGGTAGCGGCAAGAAGAACTATTCGGCAATGAAGCTTACCCTCATGCTCATGGGCGGTTCGGCAGTCCTTTTCATCGGCCTCATCTGAATCTAT
>CAJJOX010000013.1 GCA_905193485.1 uncultured Porphyromonadaceae bacterium
GATGACCGATGCGACCGTGACAGTGAAACTCGTGCCCACGCGTCCCACCATCGCCTACAAGCAATGGACCATCAACAATGACAATTCCTTACGATATGACTTCGTACACCGGCATCTCGACGCCGATCTGAAACTCACCTCCGACAGCAGCGCCGTCCGCATTTTTACCGAACACCGCTCCGACACCCTCGCCACCGGACAGGAAGATGTGGTGGTGCAGCTTGAAAACATCAACATTGCCGAATGGCTGTCCATCTCACCGTTCGCGCCACCGGTCAATGGAGGTCTTGACGCCGACCTACACTTCCGCTGGGACAAAGAGCAGATCACCGGCAACGGCGACGTGAGCATCACCGACCTCTTCTATGGCCGCGAGCGTGTGGGATCTTTCCGGCTTGATCTCGATGTGGCCAACCAGAGCCATACCAACACATTGCGTGCCAATGTCGGACTTATCGTCGACGGCGTGAAAGTGATCACCGCCACCGGCAATCTCAATGATTCCACGGCCGTGCACCCGTTCCTTCTCGACTTTTCGATGATACATTTTCCGCTGCGTGTGATCAATCCGTTCCTGCCTAAAGAAACGGCACAGCTGTCGGGCATGCTCAACGGCAAAATGGATATCACCGGCGATCTCGCCAATCCCATTTTCAACGGCTATCTCGACTTCGACTCCACGGCCGTGAAACTGGGCATCACCGGCACCGCCTACACCTTCTCGGAAGAAAAAATACCGGTTGACAGCAACGTGGTGCGATTCAACGACTTCACCATCGCCGGCCTCAACAACAACCCGCTACGCGTCAACGGCACCGTCGACGCCAGGCACCTGACTGACATACGCCTTGATCTGGCCTTCAACGCCTCCGACATGCAGATCGTCAACACCAACCGTCCGCGCGGCGCCAATGTCTACGGCAAGGCATTCATTGATCTCGACGCCACTGTCAAAGGCACTCTCAGCCTGCTGAAGGTCAACGCCAACCTCGGCCTGCTCGCAGGCACCAACGTCACATACGTGATGACCGACGGCATCGAAACCATTGTGCCGCAGAGTGCCGACGGCATGGTGAAATTCGTGCAATTCGCCGACACGTCAGCCGTAGCCAAAGCCGATTCCATCATCAACGCGCCCACCGCCCTGCTTCTTGACGCGCGCCTCACCATCGAGAACGGATCAACGCTCAATGTCGACCTGTCGCCCGACGGCAAAAACAAAGTGTCGGTGTCAGGCAGCGGCAATTTCACCTATACGCAGACACCGATGAGCACCGACGGACGCCTCACCGGACGCTACACCATCAACAGCGGTTTCGCACGCTACACCCCGCAGATCACAACCGGCGGACTGTCGATGGCCATCATGTCGGAGAAAAACTTCAAATTCACAGAAGGCAGCTACATCGCTTTCAACGGCGACATGCTCAACCCGACACTCAACATACGCGCCGTCGACCGGCTCAAGGCCAACGTGACACAGTCGGGGCAGAACTCTCGGCTCGTCAACTTCGACGTCACCCTATCGGTCACCAACACGCTCCAGAACATGAATGTGGCCTTCGATCTGAGCACCGACGACGATCTTACGATATCCAACGAGCTCCAATCCATGTCGCCCGACCAACGCGCCAACCAGGCCATGAACATGCTGCTCTACAACCAATATACCGGTCCGGGCACCAAAGCCAACGCCAACCTGTCGGGCAATCCGCTCTACGCCTTTCTCGCCTCACAGCTCAACTCATGGGCAGCCAACAACATACGCGGCATCGACATATCGTTTGGCATAGACCAGTATGACACAACCACCGACGGCGCCAAATCGACCACGACAAGCTACAGCTACCGCGTGTCGAAAACACTCTTCAACGACCGATTCAAGATCATCGTCGGGGGCAATTATTCCACAGATGCCGACACCGACGAAAACTTCTCGCAAAATCTCATCAACGACATATCCTTCGAATATATGCTCAACCGCAGCGGCTCGATGTATGTACGGCTGTTCCGCCATGTGGGTTACGAAAGCATTCTCGAAGGAGAGATCACCCAGACGGGCGTGGGCTTCGTGCTCAAACGCAAGCTCAATTCGCTGCGCGACATATTCCGCTTCGGTCCGCGCAAGAAACAGCCCGAAACGACAGAAGTAAAAACCGCATCACCCGAAGTGAAACAATGAACACGCCAATCCGACCGACATACCGACTGACAATCATTCTGAGTGTCATGCTGCTCATAGCCGCCGGCTGCTCCACCACGCGCCGCCTCGGCCCCGACGACATACTCTATACCGGCGTCAAAAAGATCGACATACAGACACCCGACAAGAATCAGAAAGCGGCGCCAGGCCTATCTGAAGCCGTGCTCTCGGCTGTCAATGTCAAGCCGAACAACTGCCTCTATTCGCCCTATCTGCGTTATCCGTTCCCGCTCGGTCTGTGGGTGTACAACAACTGGAGCAATCCACCGTCGGGATTCCGCCACTGGCTATATGAGAAGCTTGTCAGCGAACCGGTGCTCATCAGCGACGTTCGCCCCGAAATGCGCATCCACATGATCGACCAGATACTTGCCAACAACGGCTATTTTTCCGGCAAAGCCGGCTACACGCTTGTGCAAGGGAAAAACAAGAAAAAAGCCAAGGTGCTATACACAGTGAACACCGGTCCGGAATATCTCATCGACACCATCGAGCTGCTGCCCGACACCTGCCGGCTCAATCACCTTATCGACTCAGTGGCCGTGCGCAGCAGCTATCTGCGTCCGGGCAACCGATACTGCACCGATTCGCTCAGCGCCGTACGCGTCAAGATAGCCAACGCAGTGCGTAACAGGGGCTATTATTTCTTCAAGCCCGAATTCATCGAATATCTGGCCGACAGCACCATCACCAAAGGACGCATCGCCATGCGCATGGATCTGGCGTCGAACACGCCCCACATGCTTCTCGAGAGCTACACGACCGGAAGCATCACCACCCGCATACACCGCAATGAAGGCGGGGGCACCCCCGACACCGTCATGACGCGCCGCGGCATGGTCATACAGATGAAGCCGTCGCGTCTGCGCGAAGGGCTTATACCCGAATGCATCACGTTCCGCGAAGGCAAGACATTCTCGGTGCGCGACATGAACCGCACACAAAGCTATCTGTCGCGGCTTGGCATATTCAACGGCATCGAGATCAACGCGGTGCCCAACAGCATCGGATCGCGACGGCTCAATGTCGAAATCGACTGCACATTCGACGCTCCGCTCGAAGCCGCCATAGAAGTCAACGTCACGTCCAAATCAAACAGTTATCTCGGACCGGGCGTCGACCTTCGCCTTACGAACCATAACGTGTTCGGTGGCGGCGAGCAACTGAGCGTAGATCTCTTCGGCACATATGAGTGGCAGACGGGACGCGGACGCAGCTCGGTGTTCAACTCCTACGAAGTCGGTCTCAACACATCGCTTTCATTTCCGCGCCTGTTAGCCCCGCGGTTTATCCCGCGGTCGCGCCGCCAGCTCAACTGGACACGCATCACACTCGGCGCCGACCTCCTCAACCGTCCCCACTACTTCAATATGGCGCAATTCAACGCCGCCTTCACTTATGACTGGCGCGCCACACGCCACGTGACAAACTCGCTGACGCTCTTCAAGCTCACCTATGTCAACCTGATGCGCACCACCACCGAATTCGATTCCATCATGGACGCCAATAAAGCCATCGCACAGAGTTTCCGGAGCCAGTTCATACCGCAGATGTCGTTCAGCTACATCTACGACCGCACCATCAACCGCGACAACTCCATCAATTGGCAATTCACCGTGCAGGAAGCCGGCAATATCTTCTGGAGCATCTATGAGGCCTGCGGAAAGAAAGGTGAAAAAGAGCTTTTCGGCACGCCTTTCTCACAGTTTGTGAAAGGGCAGACACAATTTGTGTGGAACCGGCGTCTGTGGGGCGACCATTGGCTCGTGAGCCGCGTGGCAGCAGGCGCGGCGCATGCATACGGCAATTCGACACAAGTGCCTTACAGCGAACAATTTTATGTCGGGGGCGCCAACTCGATCAGAGCCTTCACCGTGCGCAGCATCGGCCCGGGCAGCTACCGTGTGCCCCGCGATCAGGTCAACGGCTATTTCGACCAGACCGGAACGTTTAAATTTGAATTCAACGTCGAATACCGCTTCCCGATCTTCGGCCCGGTCCACGGAGCCCTGTTTCTCGACTCGGGCAACGTGTGGCTGCTTAAAAACGATCCCGACCGTCCCGGCGGACAGCTCAAAGGCTCCACCTTCTTCAAGGATCTCGCTTTGGGCACCGGTGTGGGACTGCGCCTCGACATCGGCATGCTCGTCGTGCGCGGTGACCTCGGAATCGGCATCCACGCGCCCTACGACACCGGCAAGCGCGGCTACTACAACATGACCAAATTCAAGGATTCGCTCGCTTTCCATCTTGCCATCGGCTATCCGTTCTGATTCGACCGGGCCGGCATCCGTATTGACCGTCATTTCCACCTCCGTCCATGCATCGCGGAGGCAGAGGTGTTGCAAATTAACGTTAAATGATTGTGAGTGTGGCGTAAATTGTTTAAATTTGCAGTTACCAATCAGCGACGTCACGCGGTCGCATTGCTATGTAATATCACACAGCCAACACATTGTGAGATAGTTACATGGATCGCGGAATTCTCTTCCCGGATCGGGAAAAGAGCCGTGAGCCGGGTCATGTTTCACATTCTCTCATCCGGCCCGATCTATTGAAGAACCTCTGTCTGTATCTGATACGCACCGGAGGGAATGGAAGGAATGCCCGAACCGAACCATACAATATTGACACAAGCGACAACACAGGAATCACACCGGCCGATCGATGAACCGACCGCGGGAACGGCGTGCCGTCAGGCCGACGAACCGGCTCAGAGGCCGTCGGCATGGTATGCGATGAAGGTGTTTTTCAACCGCACCGAAGCGGCGGCAACAGAGATCAGCGCTCTCGGAGCCGAGGTCTACCTTCCGATGCAGACCGTGGTGACGGAACGCAACGGCATGCGCAAGCGCGTGCAGAAACCGGCCATCGCCTCGCTTCTCTTTTTCAGGAGCGACGCCGAAACAGCCGAGGCGGCATCGCGCCGGCTCGCCGACCGTGCGATGCTTTACCGCAGGGAATCGTCGGGGCGCAGCATTCCGGCGGCGATAAGCGAACGCGAGATGCAGATATTCCGCCTTGTGGTGTCGTCGGGAGCCGAGGGACTCGAGTTCATCGCCGACGATCCCCAGCGGTTTGCCAAAGGCGACGCCGTGCGCGTGACCGGCGGCCCGCTCGCCGGAGCCGAGGGGCGCATAGTGCGTCTGCGCGGCGACCGGCGCCTTGTGGTGAGCGTGCGGGGTGTCTGTGCCGTTGCCACCGCCTACATCCCGCAGTGTTTTCTTCAACCGATAGAGATTTCAGAATGATAATAGCAGTAGACTTCGACGGCACGATCGTCGAGCACGAATACCCCCGCATCGGACGCGAACGTCCGTTTGCCGTGGCCACACTCAAGCAATTCAAGGCCGACGGCCACATATTGATTCTCTGGACTTACCGCGAAGGCACTCCATTGGAAGAAGCAGTGGAATGGTGCCGCCGGCGCGGGCTGGAGTTTCATTGCGTCAACAGCAACGATCCGTTTGACAATGCCTCCACGGGGCCGCGCAAAATCCATGCCGACATCTATATCGACGACCGCAATGTCGGCGGTCTGCCCGACTGGGGCGCCATCTACCAGATGGTGACAAACCGATGGAACTATCGCCGTTATCTTGCCGAAACGGAAGGCAACGGTCAACCGGAGAAAGAACCGGGATTTTTCCGCCGTCTGTTCGGCAAGCAACAGTAAAACACACTCATTCATAGCGATGTCGGTAGCAGGCAAAAGGAAGAGCGAATGCTGCGGTTGCGGAGCGTGCACAGATGTGTGCCCCCGTCACTGCATTGAGATGCGGCCCGACCGTCACGGCTTTATGTATGCGCGTGTCGACACACAGCGGTGCGTCGAGTGCGGACTGTGTGAACGAGTGTGTCCGATACCTGCCGATGAGTCCGCGATGACAAAGCCCGCCACCGCCTACGCCGCATGGTCGCGCGAGCCGGAGATACACCGGCGCAGCGCGTCGGGAGGTGCGGCCTATCTGCTCGGACGCCATGTGATCGAGCGGGGCGGCGTGGTGTATGGTTGCGCGGCCGACGGCCTCACCGTCCACCATGTGCGCATCGACTACGTGGCCGCATTGTCACGGCTGCAAGGATCGAAATATGTGCAGAGCGACACCCGCGGCATCTACCGGATGCTGCGCGACGATCTGCGTGCCGGCTCGACAGTGCTCTTCACAGGCACGCCATGCCAGTGTGCCGCCGCCCGCGGATGCTCCCTCCATGCCGGGGGGTGCCTCATCACCGCCGAGATCATCTGCCACGGCGTACCGTCGCAGAAAATGCTGCGCGACCATCTGCGCCCGATATCAAAAGGTCGTGAGGCCGATCAGATAAGTTTCCGCAGCGGCAACTCGTATGTCCTGCGCCTGACGGCCGACGGCGAGGAGATATATTCGGGCAAGGCACACGACACCGCGCGCCCCGACGCCTACCTTTCAGCCTTCATCAACGGCAAGACCATACGGCCGTCATGCCACAGCTGCCCCTACGCCCGGCCGGAACGCGCGAGCGACATCACGGCAGGCGACTTCTGGGGCTACCGCGACATGCTGCCCGAAGCGGCACGCGACGGACTGTCGGTGATCATGCCGTCCACCGCCGACGGGAAACGTCTTTTTGAAGACATAAAGCCCATGCTCAACACCATAGAGCGTCCTGCAGAAGAAGCCATAGACGGCAACACGCAATTGCGTCATCCATTCCGACTCAGACCGACAGGGCGCCTTTTCGACATGCTCTATTCTCTGCTGCCTTTCAATGCTGCGGTGCGACTGTCGGATCTGCCGTCGCTGCTGCGCCGCACAGCCGAAAAACTGCTACACCGATGACCTCCGACGACAACCGCCGCATAGCCCGCAACACGATGTATCTCTACATCCGCACGTTCATCACCATGTTGATCGGGCTCTACACCTCGCGCAAGATCCTCGAGCTTCTCGGCGTGACGGATTTCGGAATTTTCAACATCGTGGGCGGCATAACGGTGATGCTCACATTTCTCAACGGCTCGATAGGCCCGGCCATACAGCGCTCCCTCCCCTTCGAGCTCGGCCGCAAGGACTATGAGGCCTACAACCGCGTTTTCAACACCAGCCTCATCATCCAGTCGGGTCTGGCACTGCTGCTCATAGTGCTTGCCGAAACGGTCGGCCTGTGGTTTGTCAACACACAGCTCGTGATACCGGCCGAACGCATGACGGCGGCCAACTGCGTCTATCAGGTGACGGTGCTGAGCACGGTCATGTCAATCATGACGGGGCCTTTCAACGCCACCATCATCTCCCACGAGCGCATGCACATAGTGGCCTATCTCGGCATGGGCGAGGCGACGCTCAAACTGGTGCTCGTGCTGCTGCTCGGCGTCGTGCCGTGGGACCGTCTGATCACATGGAGCGGCATGTACATCGCCATAACCATCTGCGTGACATCATTCCAGATCGTCTATTGCCACAGGCACTTCCCCCACTGCCGCGTGACGCTGCGCCGCGACCGCGGCATCGTGCGCTCGATGCTGTCGTTCAGCGGATGGAATCTCTTCGGCACCATAGCATGGCTGCTTAAGGACCAGGGGGCCAACGTGGTGCTGAATCTTTTCGGCGGCCCGGCGGTCAATGCCGCCAGAGGCGTGAGCTATCAGGTGAAAGGCGCCATACTCGGGCTGACGAGCGGATTTCAGGGCGCCGTCAATCCGCAGCTTGTCAAGAGCTATGCCGCCGACGACGTGAGATCGACCCACCGGCTGCTGTGCGTAAGCTCCAAGATCAGCTATTTTCTGCTGCTCCTGCCGGCCATACCGGTTTGCTTTGAATGCAGCTACCTGTTGGGGCTATGGCTTGTTGATGTGCCGACTATGACGGTCGTGTTCACCGTGCTTGTGGTGATCGAGACGCTGTGCGAAGTTTTCGCGGGTCCGCTCATCAACACCATCATGGCCACCGGACGCATCAAGTGGTATCAGATCGTGGTCGGCTCGACACTTCTCATCAACGTTCCGGTGTCGTATCTGCTCCTGC
The DNA here is from genome assembly GCA_905193485.1 of uncultured Porphyromonadaceae bacterium. Classification (GTDB taxonomy): domain Bacteria; phylum Bacteroidota; class Bacteroidia; order Bacteroidales; family Muribaculaceae; genus Paramuribaculum. The sequence goes on from CAJJOX010000013.1 coordinate 8,209, forward strand.
GGCTCGGCTTTCCGATCTACGCACCGTTTGTCGTGGGCATAGCGTTTATCCTTGCATGCAACGCGCTGCGGCTGCTCTTCTGCAGGCAGCAGACGGGGCTGGCGCTCCGCGGCTATTTCGGCGCCGTGATCGTGCGGTGCATTCTCGTCACCGCTGTTGCCGTGGTGCTTCCGCTGGTGGTGAGCCTCACAATGCCCGACGGATTCGTACGCCTTATGGTGATGATCGCCGTGTCGATGCTGTCGACCGCCGCCACGATATGGGCAATAGGCCTTGAGCCGGCCGAGCGGCAGTTTGTGAAAGAGCGCATCCTGCAACGCTTCATCCGGAAATCAAAAAGCCCCGCATCCTGACACCTATGAACAGCTCCGCGACCGACCGGCATGCTTTCCTTATAATGGCTCACGAAGAGCCGGAATTGTTGCAGCGGCTCATCGACCGCATCGACCACGACCGCGTCGACATATATCTCCACATCGACCGCAAAGCGCCATTCGACGGCTCGGCCATCACCACACGGCGCAGCCGCCTCATCATGACAGAGCCGCGCCTGGATGTGCGCTGGGGCCACATCTCGCAGGTCGAAGCCGAATATGCGATGCTCGAAACCTCGGCCGAAAGCGACTACAGCTATCGCCACATCATCTCGGGCACACACTGGCCGCTGAAACCGATCGGAGAGATACTCGCGTGGTTTGACGCCTGCGGCGGCCTGTCGGTGCTTCCCGAAGGCGAATGGACCGACAAAGAGCTGCGCCACAAGCTGGGCTACTATCATTTCAGCCTGCGTCTCCTCCGCAGCCCAACCCGCCTTGCGGCGGCAGCCGGCCGCCTATGGCACACGCTGACGCTCGCCATGCAGCGCGGATGGGTGCGCCGCGACTACAGCTATTTCCACGGCAAGCACTCCAACTGGGTGTCGGTCGGGCGCGACGATCTGCCGGCTGTGCTTCAGTCCAAAGCCTATGTGCTCCGGCGCATGCATCATGCGTTCTGCGCCGACGAGATATTCATTCCGGCCATACTGCACGCCTGCGGCTCCGACTGCCTCATCTCGCCCGACGTGCTCTTCACCGATTTCACCCCCGCGGGACCGCGTACGCTCACCGACGTCGACCTCGACGCACTCACCGCCTCCGGCTGCCTCTTCGCCCGCAAGGTGCATCTACCCGAAAGCGCCGCTCTCATCGATCAGCTCCCATAACAAATGAAAACAGGAATATTGACATTTCACGCCTCTCACAACTACGGCTCCATGCTTCAGGCCTACGCCCTGCAGCAGACAGTGCTGTCGCTCGGCCACGAATGCGAGATCATCAACTTCCGCACCCGGCGGCAGCGCCGATTCTATAGGCCGTTTTTCATAAAAGGAGGCTTCCGCAGCAAAATAAAAGCCATTCTCTTCCCCCGCATAGCCATTGATGATCGGCGCAAATACCGTCTGTTCGAACAGTTCATACGCGACAACCTACGGCTCTCCGGGCAAGAATACGCCACCGAAAACCAACTTCGAGATGCCGCACTGCCTTACGACGCCATCATTGCCGGCAGCGATCAGATCTGGAACATTTCATGTTTCGACCACGACTCTGCATATTTCCTTTCATTCGCCCGTCCGGAAGTACGCAAGATCGCTTACGCGCCAAGCATGGGGCCGGAGCCACACCGACGTCCTGAATTCAGCGATTCGATCCGGATAGCTCTTGCCGAATTCGCCGCGATATCCGTGCGTGAGTCCGGCACCGCCGACCGCATCGGACAGATCACCGGCCGCCGTCCCGCAATTGCGGTCGACCCGACGCTGCTCCTCGCTCAGGAGCAATGGTTATCACTGATTCCGCAACGACGAATCCACAAAAAAGACTATATACTGCTCTACACACCCTGGTATAATGAGCATATTTTCAATGAGGCCGCCGGGCTTGCTGAAAAATGGGATATCGATGTCGTCGTGACACAATCGCACTACAGCCATCTCTGGCGTAAAAACCGACATTTCAAATTCATCACCGCCACCGGCCCGCTTGAGTTTCTTAATCTCATCGGCAACGCAAAGCTTATCGTATCGGGGTCTTTTCATGCTGTCGTGTTTTCCCTGCTCCTCGATCGGCAATTTTACGCAGTGGATGGAATGGCTGACGCACGCATAAGCAATCTGCTGAACCTCACCGGGCTTCAAAATCTTGCCCGGAAACCGGAAATGCTTATCGACGCGGCTGAAACAGCACGACTATGCACGGCAGGACGTCAACGCCTTGACCCCTTACGCAGACAATCAGTCGAATTTCTCAAAAATGCACTCGGTTCCTGAAACTTTCCTCCAGTGCATTTGGTTTAATATATAAATATACCTACCTTTGCCACATGAAAAAATTCAAGCTCAATCATCATACAATCAGAAGCATTGAAAAGTCGACAGGGTTAGGCCATCAAGATCTGGTCGACACTGATGTCATGGCCATAGACTCCCGCATTGAGTCGAAGACCGGTAAAAAGCTACGTTACTCCACATCGGTTGGCGGACTTCGTCCACGTGGCTCGGTTTATCTCATGTTCAACCGATTTTTATCAGCCAAATCCATTAACGACGGCATCGCAAAAATAAAACCGTGACGTCTCAACAATCTGAAAAAATACGCAATTGTTACTCACAGTATTGTGGAGTGATAAAACCACTGATAGCTGAAATCGAATCGCTTTCAGAATCAATTCCGCTGCCGTTATTCAATGAAATCAGGGCATTCAATGACCATGTCGCACGTTGTTATTATAATAATCCGCCCCAATCTTATATAAATGAGCAGGTCGACAAGGCCCAACGACACATCACCCGAATAACTCTCGATTGTTTCAAGTGCCTCAACGTATTGCTTTATTCTCGTATCGAAACCTTTGACAACCAAACGCGCAACATAGATCTGACAGTCATAGACAATGGTTTGTTTTTTCAAGAATGCACACGCCTTCGTCAGAATGGAGCAAAAAAAGTGATGGCTGCAAAAAAACAGGAATCGATTGACATAGACCATGCTTTGACACTTTTTCAAGAAGCCTACAACATCTATTCCGAATATGTGAATCTTATTGTTGAAAAAACAGAAACCATCAAATGGGCTCGATGCAGGTTTTTCAGACGCAAATGGTTGACTGCAACACTATGGATTCTTTCCGTGCTTATCTCGGCAATTGTATCTGCATTTTTCAGCTGTGAAATAGCCTCCATTTTTTAAGCTAATTGTTGAATTCAATCCGAAAAAGCGTTCTCTCGCTTTGAAAATTGTAAGGCTAAGACAATAATACATCTATATTAATGAAACATATTGCTGCAATAGTCGTATGTTATCATCCCGACCGGGAGTTGCTTCGAGCCAATATCGGGGCGTTTGCCGACGAAGTAGACACGATTTTAGTATGGCGCAACTCACCCGAATCGCTTGAATGGCTGAAAGAAGAGTTCCCGAACGTAATTTTTCTCGGCAACGGCGAGAACGCATTCATCGCCCGTCCGCTCAACGAAGCCCTGCGCTATTGCGCCGACAACGGCCATGAGTGGCTGCTGACAATGGATCAAGACAGCCATTGGGATAACTTCAAAGGTTTTATCTCGTCTGTCAGCAACATAAAAAACGCCGAAAGTGTCGGACTTTTTGCGCCAAATGTCAACTGGTTTTCGCAGCCAACCGATATTGAATTTAAAGATATTGAGTGGGTGATTCAATCCGGAATGCTTTTAAACCTCAACGCACTGCGTGATATTGCCGAGTTTCGGGAGGATTATCAGATTTATGGCGTAGATGAAGAATTTTGTTAATGGCTGAATCATAACAACAAAAAAGTTAGAATCCTTCCGAGTTTCAATCTCAGTCAAAAATACGGCAATCCGACAAAATCGAAATTCGGTTTTACAGTTTATAACTACTCGCCTCTCGTACGATATTTCACGATACGAAATATGCTGTGGATGAAACGGGAATTCCCCGACAGCACCACTGCGCGGCGTATTTGTTCGGTCATTGCCCATAACACACGTGACATCATTTTTGCTGAGAATCATAAATTCAAAAAACTCAGCAAAATGACAAAAGGAATTATCCACGGATTATTCAAATCCATAAGAAAAAGGGAACACGCGTGAACGCATCTATTGATGTCATAAAGAAATTGTTATTTTGGCCGAAAATCAAACGGCGGTTAATCATCCGGAAACACCGGGCCGTCAGCAGATTTTGCCGAAAACTTATATCCGACTATGAATCCAAGCCGGAGAGCCACTATCTCGTAACTCCACTTAAAAATTTAAACTCAGATAAAATCATCTGGCAATATTGGGGTCAGGGATTTAATAATGAAATGCCCGAATTAGTCCGAAAATGCCTTGATTCTGTCGAGAAAAATCATGGAGAAGCAACAATAATCCGTCTTTCAGATGAAACCATTTCGGAATATCTCGAAATCCCAGATTTCGTTTTAGAGAAAAAAGGTCTTTATCCCAAAGCTATTTTTTCAGATCTTTTACGATGCATGCTTCTATCAGCATACGGAGGCTGCTGGCTGGATGCTACGGTCTTGTTGTCAGAAAAAATTCCGCAAAAGTATTGGGATGCCGACTTTTTCTTATTCCAACGATATGAGTCAGAAACGAATAAGAAGTATTGGTCTAATGCTTTTTATTACTATTTCGGATGGGAAAATGGATTTTCCGTTCGTGTGTTAAACAGCATTATATTTTCACAAAAGAATAATCCTGCAATAACGGCCATCACCCAATTGCTCCTACATTTTTGGAATCAACACGACAATCTTCCTGATTACTTTTTCTTCCAAATACTTTTCAATGAACTTGTCAAAGAAGGACGAATTGGCAATTGCGAGATCGAAAACGACTGCATTCCTCATCTCCTGCAACAATATATCAATGACCCTGACTTCAAATTAGCTTCTCTTAACGACATATTGTCGGTTACACCTTTCCATAAACTGACATACAAATCTACAGAATCCCAAAATAAAGCGATAGCGATTATTGACCATATAACCGAATAAAATCTCAAACATGAATATTCTCTTTATTCTTCATGGCAATTGCATACCTACCGTAGGTGGTATTGAAAGAGTAACCGATAAATTAGTCAATAATTTCACATCCATTTATGGCCATAATTGCTTTTTGATATATCAGGACAATTCTGCCGGATCAGACTGCCCGACACCATTCAAAAAAACATATTTTCTCAAGACCATAAACTGCCTGGATTTGAGGAGAATCCTTTCTGAGAATAAGATCGATATAATTATAAATCAAGAAGAACATTATATCAGTGCCATTTTATCCAAATCAATCTCTGACGCAGGGCTTAACTGTAAGACAATCTACTGCTATCATAACCTTCCTTTAGGGAATGAGAAAGCAGTTGCCAGCTATAAAGCCTTATTCTCACGTATTTTACGTGATCACAAATTTTCTGATCTTATAAAACTTTGTTTATATCCTATTTATCGATATAAGAAACTTGACTCAGCAAAAACACTTTTGAACAAAGCCTGTCTATTATCTGACAAAATCGTTCTTCTATCAGATTCATTTAAACAGCAATGGCTCAAAGCTTCAAAAATAAGACGCGGAAGCGGTTTGGAAAATAAGATTCTGGCAATACCCAATCCTGTCAGTTTTAATCATTCTAACATTGATCTAAAACTAAAGGAAAAAAGAGTCTTAATCGTAGCGCGGCTCAGGGATTCACAGAAAAAAATCAGTACGGCACTCAAAATATGGAAAGAGATTGAAAAAGACAATTCTTTAGACAAATGGCAATTAGACATCGTCGGTGATGGTCAGGATAAAACAATGTATGAAGACTACACGGCCAAGCATTTAAAAAGGGTGACTTTCTATGGACGACGTGATCCTAAACCGTTTTACATGAGATCATCAATTTTTATGATGACCTCGGATTTCGAAGGATGGGGTATGACCGTTGGAGAGGCAACTGTTTACGGATGTGTTCCGGTAGCCTTCGACACATATTCATCTCTTCATGACATTCTTACCGACGGCTATAACGGATGTATAGTTCCACCCCCCCCCACAAAAAATCTGACCGAATATGTCACTCGATTAAAGACAGTTATGACCGACGCCGAAAACCGTAATAAAATGGCACAAAATGCGATCAACAGTTCCAAACGTTTCTCCATTGAAGCAATCGGAAGTATGTGGAACAACCTTTTTCAAGAACTTGTAAATTAGAATATCTGTCATCGAATAAATGCCGGATTTCCCTATCTATGAAACATGCGTATCTTATCTTAGCCCACAATGAATTCGAGCACAAAATCGTCAATCGGACATTCCATCACGTTTTTTTCTGAAATTTTAACACCTACAACCAATTCGATATGGATGTTTCAATCATCATAGTCAATTATCACAGTTCCGATCTAATCAACAATTGCATTGATTCTATATTTGAAAAAATCAGTGGTGTGTCTTACGAAATTATAATTGTTGACAATGCGACTGAGAATCTAACTGAAACAATAAAATCTGCCGCCGACAGCCGCGTGAAACTGATCCAGCTACACGAAAACATTGGTTTCGGCATGGCCAATAACGCCGGATTTGAAATAGCATCCGGACGAAACATCTTTTTTCTCAATCCGGACACACTGATGATCAACAATGCGGTTGGTATCCTATCTGACTATCTTGATGAACATCCCAAAACAGGAGCTGTCGGTGGCAACGTCTATAATTCCTCCCATCATCCCATCATATCATTCAGCCGTCACTATCCCGGCATTTACGAGGAAACGAATCTCTTATTTCACAACGCACTGAACCGGCTTTTTAATCCTCGAAGTTATTATTTCAACAACTCCGGCAAACCTATGAACGTATGTTGGATAACCGGTGCGGACTTAATGATTCCGGCATCGGTTATAAAAGCCACCGGAGGTTTCTCAAAAGCCTTCTTCATGTATTTTGAAGAAGTCGATCTATGCCACAGGATTAATATTCTCGGCAAGAAGATTGTATCTGTTCCGGATGCTGAAATAACACATCTTGTGGATGCGACGCCCAAAAGCAGTGAGGTGAACCTCAAGGTTTTAAAAGCTTGGCAGGAAAGCAGATTGAATTATCTGAAACTAAACGTGCGGCGGTGGAAAATTCCGGTTTGCAATATGCTTTATTCACTACATTTGCATTACAAGAAGATTTTTCACCCTTGTGAAATCAACAAACTGCGATTGAAATTATACCGTGAAGCCGTTGAAAATTCAACGGCACCATAAACCACAACTTCGGACCACTTTCCGCCAAATGACAACTTGTATCTTTTATAAAACAAGACGATGTTAAAACACGCTTTCCTGATAATCGCCCACAATGAATTCGGATCACTCCAGCGACTCATTGACGCGCTTGATGCCCCGGACAATGACATCTACGTGCACATTGACGCACGCGTCAAAAAAATGCCTGAATTAAAAAGCGGCCTGAGCCGACTGACAGTGCTCGACAAACGTCTGAAAGTAATCTGGGGACATGAATCTCTACCGCAATGCGAAATGTCACTGATGGAAGCGGCAGACAAATCCGATGTCGATTATGATTTCTACCACCTCATTTCCGGCACACATTATCCGATCGTCAGCCGAAAAGAATTCAACGATTTTTTCAAAGAATACAAGGGCAAAAGCCTTTTCCAGCCGATGGGATTTGGAGAGGACGAGAAGCTGAAACGCTTCGGGCGCTATCATTTCTTCCTCCACGGATACAGTTCGAGGCACAACATTATCAACCGGCCATCACGTTTTCTCTGGAAAGTATTGCTTTACGTACAAAAGAAACTGCACATAAGCCGCGACCATTCGTTTCTCAACAGGAAGTCAAGCAACTGGTGCGCACTGTCGGCTGAAGCCGTCAAGGCCATTCTTGCCGACCGCGACATAATAAAAAAACGTTTTCACCGGACTCTATGCAGCGATGAATGGTACAAGCTTTCGGTGCTCGGCGAACATAAACTGCCTGTGGTTGAAACCGACCGGTTGCTGATCCAATTTTTTCAAAGAGGCAACCCAAAAGCCCTTGACAGGAATGATTACGAGAAGATCAAAGCATCCGGGTGTGTGTTCGGACGCAAGTTCACTGAAAAAAGCAAAGAACTGATTGAAATATTGAAAGATGGACAAAATTAAAACCTATATCATAAATCTGCCGTCATCAGAAACACGCCGACGCTATATGACTGAATTGCTTAAGCCATACCCATTTCTGGACTTCCATTTTATATCGGCGATCAATGGCAGGGAATTATCCCGAGAAAAGAGAAATGAGCTTTTTGATGACAGCGATTGTTTAAAACGATATGGCCGAGAACTTAATTCAGGTGAGATCGGATGTGTTTTAAGCCATCGCAAATGTTACCGGACTCTCGTTGATTCTGACGACAATTATGCCCTTATTTTTGAAGATGACATTCAGTTTATACGCGATATCAATATTTTATCCGATATTGATTTAGATAATATATTATCGGTCGAAACGCCTACCGTGCTTTTAATATCAGGCGACTTCTGGTACTTTAAACGTAGACCTATTGTTGATGCCTACTGCGCAATCGGAGCGTATGCCTATCTGATCAACCGGGCGGCGGCAGAAAAGATTTTATCAGTAAAACGACCGTTCAACGTGTCGGATGACTGGATGCTATATAAACATATGGGTATACGTCTGAAAGCCATCATGCCGTATATCGTTGATGCGAATCTAAACATGGACTTGTTAGGCTCAGACGTCAATCAATATTCCTGGGGTATTGACAGAAAAAGAATGTCATTAAACAATATTGTCGCTTTTGGTTTCTCAGGACTCATAAAAAGAATACTTAAAGGCACCGGACACTTTGAATCGAAAATAAAAGTTTTTAAAGGGAAAATTGTTGACTGGAAATAGAAATAATCTATTTTTAAACAAAAAATTTCACATGGTGGACAAGCATGCATTTTTGATTATGGCGCATGCGGAGCCGGTAATGCTCCGGGAACTCATCGACGAGATTGACGATGAACGGGCCGACATCTTTGTGCATATCGACCGCAAGGCGCCGTTTGACGGCTCGGAACTGACCACGGCAAAAAGCAAGCTGACGGTTCTGCCGAAGCGCATCGACGGCCGATGGGGCGACTATTCGCTTGTTGAGATCGAGCTGGAGCTGCTGAAAGCGGCAACGGACAACGATCAGTATGCACGCTATCATCTCATATCGGGCATGGACATGCTCACGGCCGACATTGACAGCATCATAGCGGAATGCAGCAACGCGCCCCGCACTGAATTCATTGCCATAGCCCGCAACGTGAGCGCGGATGAGCTGCGCTACAGGAGTCAGCACCGGTTTCTGTTCCCGGGTCATTTCCGGTCGAAAAATCCATTACTGCGTGCCATGCGCAAGGCATGGGCGATGTGTCAGAGCGCCGCAGGCTACCGCCGCTGTCCGCTGCCGATAGTCAAGGGATCGCAATGGTGGTCGATAACCGACAGCTTCGCACGTTATTGCTTAGATCACTCCTCTTGGATCGAGGAGTGGTTCAGAGGCACCTATTGCCCTGACGAGATGGTGTTTCAGACACTCTGCATGAATTCGGAATTTGCCGCCGACATCTGCCGCGCAGATGATGAATTCGACGGTAACCGACGATATATAAAATGGGAGAACGGTCAGCTCATGCCGCTTACGGACGCTGATCTGACAGAGGCACGCCGGCATGGCCGCTGGTTTGCCCGCAAGCGTCCCGCACGAACAACGACCCAATCGTAAAACAATCATAAAACAGCTATGAACCGCTATTTCCCTATTGACTCTGCAAAAATTGTGATGGCCATAATGATCGTGTCTCTCCACTCCATGCCGCTATTTCACGATGCTGATGTGGATCAGTACGTAGGCTGGGGCTTCGATCTTATAGTGCCGCTTTTCTTCTGCTTCTCCGGCTTTTTCTATGGAGCGAACACCGACTTGAAGAAATCGCTCAGGCATCTGATACCGCTCTATCTGTTTTACGCCGTGCTTTCGTGGCCGCTGAGTTTCATCGTTTTCGAGGGACTGACATTGTGGCAGGCGCTCCACAAAGCGTTGTTTTTCGGCACATTCAACATCGGATGGTTCATCGTGTCGCTGGCATGGTGCATGATCATCATTTTCTATCTCGACAAGCTGCGAAACCGGGCGTTGCGTTACGGCCTTATGACAGCATCCGCGCTGCTCTGCTATGTGGTGTGCATGTCGATGATCAGTTACAGCAGCGTGATCACCGGCAGCGTGATCGGAAAGATGCAAAGGATATCGGCCGATCTGATATCCGTTCCGCAATGGAGCTTCATGAGAGGATTGCTCTTTTTCACCATAGGATTTTTCTTCAACCGGTTTGCCATACGCATTCCGCGATATGCGGCTTTTGCGATGCTGCTCATGGCGCTGACAGCATATTTCGCCGAACTCACACTGACTAACCGAGCCGGCATAACGGTGACAAGCATCAATTGCTCCATCCCGTTTGTGATATTCGCAGGCATGGCCACGATCCTTTCCTATTGCAGGCCGACCGACGATCACGGACTCGGCAAAGAATTTCGCCGCGCATCCACAATGCTCTATCTATCACACCCGATGATAATGTTTCTGCTCTACGGGGCCACGGGGATCAATGGCGGACTTCCACGACTGGTCATCACACTGGCCGTTTTCGCGGTTTTATTTGCAACATACCAACGTCTGCGCAAATTGCAAAAACCTTATCTGCACTGGTTGAAATATGCCTGCTGACATGGAGAATCCAACAATATCGGTTGTCGTTCCGGTCTACGGGGTGGAGCGATTTGTTGAGGCGTGCGTGCGCTCGCTGATGGAGCAGACGCTTCGCGATGGGGTGGAGTTTATCTTTGTCGACGATGCCTCGCCCGACGGAAGCATGGATACCCTGCGGCGCGCTGTCGCCGATTATCCCGACCGAGCCGCACAGGTGAGGATACTGACCCACAGCCGTAACCGCGGACTGCCGTCGGCGCGCAACACCGGCATGGATGCAGCCCGGGGCGAATATATCGTGCACATCGACAGCGACGATTTCGCCGAGCCGCAGATGCTTGAAGCGCTTCTTGGCGAAGCTCGCCGGAGTGGCGCCGACATGGTGTGGTGCGACTGGTATCTCTCGACCGAAGGAGGCGAGCGCAGAATGGCCACACCCGAGATCAGCGACGGCCACGAGGCGATGCTTGCCATGCTCGGCGGCTCGATGAAATTCAACGTGTGGAACAAGCTGACGCGCCGCAGCGTGTTTGCCGACAATGCATTGCGTTTTCCCGACGGGCAGCCTATGGGCGAGGACATGACGATGATACGCGCCTGCGCCCGTTGCCGGCTGACGGCTCATGTGGCGCAACCGCTCTATCACTACCGGCGCACCAACAGCGGCGCAATGACGCAGACCTATAGTGACGCCAATTTCAACCAGCTGCGCCACAATGCCGACCTGACAACCGACGATCTGACACGGATCGGAGCCATCACGGCCGAGGAAACCGATCTGTTCAGGCTTCAGGTGAAATTTCCGTTCCTGCTGATGGAGCCTGCATCGCGCGGATTCAGTCTGTGGCGCGACTGGTGGCCGGAAGCCAACGCCCGCACGGCCGTCAACCCCTACGGCACCCGTCACAGCCGCATGGCGCAGCGCTGGGCCGCACGCGGCTGGTGGTGGCCTCTGCGCCTCTACCGCACATTATTGAAATTTTATCAAAAACACGCATAACCTATGATCAGACTGCTGACATACGTGCTCATCATGCTGTTGACCAGCATGTATTGCTACCCGTTTGAATTTACGTTTCTGCCCGGCGCAAACACGAAGAAAATAATCGCCTTGGCTGGACTCATCATTTATCTTATGCATCTTGCACGCAGGCAAAGCTCGGGATTAAGCCGCAATATGCTCATGCTGACACTATTGGCCATGATGGTATCGGCATGGTGCTTTGCCTCGGTGGTGATCAACAACACCAACGACATGGAATATGTCGACTACGTTGTTTCGATGTGGGTGTGGGTCGGAGGAGCATATGCCGTTGTCGAAACCATCCGCGCACGGCATGGCACGGCCTCGGTGATGCTCATCACCAACTATCTTGCTGCAGCGGCGGTGTTTCAGTGCTTATCGGCGCTTGCCATCGACAATATACCAGCGGTGAAAGTATTCGCAGTCGACTATATTGCTCTGGATTATGACTGGATGGATTCAGTCAAACGCATGTATGGCTTCGGCGCAAGCGTTGATCCGGCCGGCATAAAATTCGCCCTTACCCTCACTCTCATCACCGGGGTAATGAGCCATATAGTGCACACAAAACTGCGCAATTACATCTGGCTATATGTGGTATCCTACGTCATCATCTTTGTGGTAGGCAACATGATATCCCGCACCACCACCGTCGGCCTTGTGGTTTCGGCCATTATCGTGATGCTGCATCTGATAGCCGACGACCGCAAGCGCCGCGCCGCCGGCCGCAAGCGCAGCTACCGCACCTTCCTGAGCTGGGCGGTGATAGGATTCTGCGGCGTCATGGTCTGCATCTATCTCTACCGGATCTCGGCACCGTTCCGGGAGGATATCCGATTTGCCTTCGAGGGCTTCTTCTCGCTCGCAGAGAAAGGCACATGGGATGTGGCGTCGAACAACAAGCTCGCCACGATGTATGTGTGGCCCGACACGCTCCACACCTGGCTCATCGGCGACGGCTATATCTCCAATCCCTACTACACCGATCCGCTCTACACCGGGCCGCTGGTCGAAGGCTACTATATGGGCACCGACGTGGGCTATCTGCGCTTCATATTCTATTTCGGACTGCCGGGGCTGCTCATCTTCTCATGGTTTTTCATCAAGGCCGGACAATATTGCGCGCGGATATCACCCGACTACAAACGGCTCTTCTTCTTCCTCATCCTGGCCAACTTCATAATATGGTTCAAGGTGGCCACCGACTGCTTTGTCATCATCGCCCTCTTCCTCATGCTCGATCCGGGCGAGGATTCGGCCTACAACAAACGCATAGCCCTGCGATCATGAAGATAGCCTACTGCATAGCCTCGACATGCCGCAGCGGCGGCATGGAACGCGTGCTCGCCGGCAAGGCCAACTGGCTGGCGGCTCACGGACACAGGGTGGACATCATCACCACCGACCAGCGGGGACGCAAGCCGTTTTTCGCGCTCGATCCCACAATACGCTGCCACGATCTCGGCATCGACTACGAAGCCAACAACGGCGGCCCGCTGCTGAAAAA